>JASEHO010000179.1 GCA_030018505.1 bacterium | reverse complement strand
TCCCTTTCCCCTTCTCCTTAAACACATTTTTCAACTGATAACTGAGGGGTTACAAGGATAGCAAAATAATTCTTGCAGAGTAAGAATTATAGAGGTTATACTTTCGCAGAAATGGAACTTTTATACAACACAGAAAGGTTGGTAGAAATCATAGGGGATTTCTTGCAAAGCTGCAAAGGCTATGGTATTCCTGAGTGGGTATTAACCTTAGGGGGAGGGGTTGTTGTTGCAGTAATAATAGCAGGTTTTATCGCTGTAAATACCTTAATACTTGTTCTGGCAGAGAGAAAGGTCTCAGCCTTTATTCAGGATAGACTCGGTCCAATGAGGGTAGGCCCCTGGGGATGCTTGCAGACAGTAGCTGATGCACTCAAGCTCCTCCAGAAAGAGGATATTACGCCAAAAAAAGCTGATAGGCTCATCTTCTTCCTTTCACCAATCATTGTCTTTGCCCCAGCTGTAATGGCTTATGTAGCTATCTCCTGGTCGCCAAAGATTAGGGTTGCGGATATAAATCTTGGGCTTCTTTATATCTTTGCCACAGGCTCTCTTGGAACATTAGGCATTATTTTGGCTGGCTGGTCTTCAGCAAATAAATGGTCTCTTCTTGGTGGGATGCGATCTGCGGCTCAGATTATCTCTTATGAGGTAGCCCTTATCCTATCTGTGATTGGTGTGATTATGCTCTCTGGTTCTCTAAACCTTGAAAATCTTATCTCTTGCCAAAAGGACTGCTGGTATATTGTCTATCAGCCACTTGGGTTTCTCCTCTTTTTGGTCTCAGCCATAGCCGAGACAAACCGTGCACCTTTTGATATTGTCGAGGCAGAGCAAGAGCTTGTCGGAGGGTTTCATACCGAGTATTCAGCAATGAAGTTTGCTATGTTCTTTTTAGGTGAGTATGCCAGTGTATTCATTGCCTCTGCTTTATGCGCCACCTTATTTTTAGGTGGCTGGCAACCAGTTCCGGGATTACCTGCGGTAGTTCCTCCTATCATCTGGTTCCTGGCAAAGTGCTATCTAATTGTCTTTATTATAATGTGGATAAGATGGACATATCCGAGGATAAGGGTTGATCAATTGATGGGTTTTTCCTGGAAGTTCCTGATTCCTTTGGGATTTTTGAACATTGGCTTGACAGGGTTTATAATGGCAATAAGAGGATGAAAAAATGTAACTGTTCAGAAATAGCCTTCGTTTAGGTTTTAATCTTTCGCCAAAATTAGTAATTGATACCTGAACATTTATGAAAAGATGGAAATAGCCTTTTATATCTTAGCTGGAATGGCAGTTACATCTGCTATACTTGTGGTTAGCCTGAAAAATCTGGTTAGAGCCATCCTTGCCTTAGCCAGCCTATTTCTATCTATAGCTGGCCTATACATCTTGCTCTCTGCTGAATTCCTTGGCCTGGTTCAGATATTAGTCTATATAGGTGGCGTGATACTGCTCTTTCTCTTTCTGATTATGCTCACAGAGAACCTCTTTGAGAAGAATAAGGTTAATCTCTTTCAAAGGATAACAGGTGTTGGGCTTGTTCTTCTTCTCTTTTCCATTATCATCTCTATCTTTATGAAACAGCCCTTTCAAGCTATCCCTAAGACAGATTATTCTATTCAAGAACTAGGCAAGCATCTTTTAACAGACTATCTTGTCCCATTTGAGGTTGTCTCCCTTCTTCTGTTAGTGGCTTTGATTGGAGCAATAGTCATAGCTAAAAAAGAGGAAAATAAGTGATGAGCACAACCCATTATTTGGTATTGTTCTGCATTGGGCTATACGGTGTTCTTAGCCGAAGGAATGCAGTGGAGGAAGAATGAGCACAACCCATTATTTGGTCTTATCCGCTATATTATTCTGCATCGGGCTTTATGGGGTCATCAGTCGAAAGAATGCGGTGATGGTTCTGCTCTCTATTGAGGTGATGCTCTGTTCAGCAGGTTTGAACTTTGCTTGTTTCTCTACCATTCACAACCCCTCTGGCCAGATATTTGCCCTCTTTATTATCGTTGTAGGTGCGGCAGAGGTTGCTTGCGGACTGGCTATCTTCTTCTTAGCAGCCAGACTTTCTGAAACCATAGATCTGGATAAGTTCAACCTGCTAAAAGGCTAATTCTTTAATTCCTTTTCGGGGTAACCGCTTAAGCATCTCCATTAGGAGTGTCCGGAGATAAATCATTTCAAATT
>JASEHO010000178.1 GCA_030018505.1 bacterium | reverse complement strand
CAATTTGCTAGTGAAATTTCTTATTATCCTTTCGGACACTACCTGAACGGTTACTTTTTTTCATTCCACAGTAACGCTTTTGGCTAAGTTTCTTGGCTTGTCAACATCCTTTCCGCGTATGACTGCGATGTAATATGCCAAAAGCTGAAGAGGGACGACAGAGAAGATTGGGGTGAGCATCTCAAGGGTCTCTGGAATATAAATAACATCATCAGCTACATTTTGTATCTCCTCATCCCCTTCTGTAGCCACAGCTATTATCTTTCCCTTTCTTGCCTTTATCTCCTCAAGGTTGGATATAGTCTTCTCATAGACGCTATCCTTTGGAATTATAGCTATAGTTGGAAAGTTTTCATCTATTAAGGCGATTGGCCCATGCTTCATCTCACCTGAGGGATAGCCTTCTGCATGGATATAGGAAATTTCTTTCAATTTTAAGGCTCCCTCAAGGGCTATGGGAAAGTTATACTTTCGGCTAATGTAGAGAAAGTCGTTATATTTTGCATACTTTTGCGCAATCTCCTTTATCTTTTCATCTTGGGTAAGGATTGAGTTAATTTGATTAGGAAGCCTTTTGATATGCCCGGCAATCTTTCTGCCTGTGACAAAAGACATCTCCCTCTGTCTTCCAATCATAAGGGTAAATAGGAAAAGAACAGCCAATTGTGAGATAAATGCCTTAGTTGAAGCAACACCTATCTCTGGTCCAGCATGATTATAAACCCCAGCATCTGTCTCTCTGGCAATAGTAGAGCCGACAACATTGACAATACCCAGGACCAAAGCACCCTTTCTCTTGGCTTCACAAACAGCTGCCAGGGTATCTGCTGTCTCTCCTGATTGACTTATAGCCAAAAATGCAGTTTTATCCCTTTCTATAATAGGCTTTCTGTAGCGAAACTCTGAGGCATACTCCACCTCTGTTGGCAGACCTCCATACTCCTCAAAGAGATACTCTCCAACTAATCCAGCATAATAGGCTGTTCCACAGGCAGTGATAATCAGTCTTTCGCACTTGCCAAGCCTATCTTTGACCTCCTCTAAGCCCCCTAATTTAGCCAACCCATCTTCCTCTATAAGCCTTCCCCTGATTGAATCCTCTACTACTTTGGGCTGCTCAAATATCTCCTTGAGCATAAAATGGGGAAACCCTCCTTTTTCTGCCTGCTCTATCTCCCATTCCACAAGGGCAACCCTATCCTTTGCACTTTTGCCAGAAAAGGAATGGAAGCCATCCTTCTTTACAACAGCAATCTCTCTTTCTTCAAGATAGACAACCTCTTTTGTATATCTGATGATAGCCGATACATCTGAGGCAACAATATTCTCATCATTTCCAAGCCCAACAAGAAGTGGGCTTCCTGACCTTGCCACAACAATCTTATCAGTCTCCAAACAGGAGATGACTGCTAAGCCATAAGTTCCTCTGACAAGAGAAAGCGCACTTGCTACTGCTTGCTCAAGATTTCCTTTATAATCTTCTTCTATCAGGTGAGCCAGAACCTCTGTATCCGTATCTGAGGCAAATTTATGGCCCTTTTTGATAAGCTCATCCTTTAAGTGCTTATAGTTTTCAATGATGCCATTATGGACAACAAATATCTGTCTCTTTTCGTCACTATGAGGATGAGCGTTCCTTTCTGATGGCTCTCCATGGGTTGCCCATCGGGTGTGAGCTATGCCTATCTTTCCATCAACAGGTTTATTTTCCAGTCTCTTTTTAAGTTCATCTACCTTGCCTTCTGTTTTGACGATGACAGCACCATCATTTAAGGTAACCAGACCTGCAGAGTCATAGCCACGATACTCAAGCCTTGTCAGGCCATCAATGAGTATCTCCTTTGCCTGCCTACTTCCAACATAACCTATAATCCCACACATAATTTATTTTATTTGAATAGCCCAAACCCCTTCTTCTTCTCCTTTTCTTCCTCTGATTCTTTCGCCTTCCTCTCAAAAGCCTCAATCTTTCTACTTGCTTCAAGAAGTTGTTGCTTGGAGGTAGCATACTTTGCAGAAGAGACCGTGACAGCATCCTGAGCAGCAACAAGCTCTACCCTTAGCCCTTCTATCTCAGTCTTTAGAGATGCTTCCATCTCCTTATACCTTTTTTCAAGGTCAGAATGCTCCTTCTCCTTGAGCATCAGTTTCTTCCTCAACTCATCTGCCTCCCATAATTTACTGGCAATCTTTGAAAAATCTCCACTACTCTCCATCTTTTCCTCCTCAATTATTTTAGTGCGCCTCTCAAGATGTAATTGTTCAGGTGGTGTAAGAAAAGGGGATATGGAGATTAAGGGGATATTTAT
>JASEHO010000177.1 GCA_030018505.1 bacterium | reverse complement strand
GTTTCGTCACCACACGGCAGACCTTTCTGAGTGTTTCGCCTCAAAATATCTATAAACCATATATCTTAATATTTCTTCTCCCCTGACCTTTATGGTTATACTACCTGAACACTTACTATTATCTTCAATCCTTCTGGGGAAGAGCTATTAAACCTCTGGATAAGCTCGGTTTCCGAAATCTCCTCAGCAAAATATAATATTGCCTCACAAGTATTGCTTGTCTTTCCAAGGGCAAGGGCAGGGCTCATAAAGGATACCTTTGGTCTTGGGTGAAAACCTGAGGTATGAACTATCGGAAGATTTGCCCTTCTTAGGGTTCTATAAATAGCCCTGACAATATCCAAATGAGAAAACCACCTAAGTTCTTTTCCTTTGGTATATCTCACCCGTATCTTTTTCTTCGTTATATTGGGTCTGGCAAAAATTTCTTTTCCTTCCTGATTCCTGACTCCAGACTCCAGACTTCTGACTCCTAATTTTTCACTTTCCACTTTTAACTTTTCACTTTCCACTTTTCGTTTTTCACTTTTAGACTCCTGACTCCTTTTCCCACACAAACCACACCCGTTACATTTCCCATTCCTACAATCAGTAGTGATGCAGCCCTCTTCTGCTTCCTTTTTTTCTTTCAGCAAAAAGTCTTTATCTACAATCTCTATGTGATCCCAGGGTAAAGGCTCTGAAACCTCTCTTTTTCTGATAGAAAAAGGTATATCAATTCCACACTCTGAAAAGGCAGAGAGCCATTTTTTGAAATCAAATTGTTCCGAGTGACCATCAAACCTTGCCCCTTGCTTATAGGCGGAGAGAATAACAGAGGAAAAGCCCCTATCACCTCTGGCAAGAAGGGCTTCAACCAAAGAGATGTTACTATCCCTCCAGGTTATCTCAATATTCCTTCTATAGTGTCTGTCTGCCACAAACTCCATCCTTCTCTTTAGCTCATCGGCTCCGAGAAATGCCTCAAGCTGAAAAGGTGTATGTGGTTTAGGGACGAATGATGCTATACTTGCCTTTACCCCTATCCTTTTTGGAAGGCTCTGGAGGAGCCTGACTATCCCCTCAAGATTATCATCTTCTTCTGTCGGCAGACCCAGCATAAAATACAGCTTGACCATTCGAAAACCTGAGGCAGAATTTATTGCATTTATCAACCCTTCCTGGCTATAAGGCTTATTTATTACCCGCGATAGCCTCTCTGTGCAAACCTCAGGCGCCAAAGTAACAGAGCCTGGCTTTATCATAGAAAGAATGGTTTTATCAAGGTCAGGCCTTAAGGATGGAACAGAAACCATACACCCCAATTGCTTCAAGCCAGAAATTAAGCCTTTCAAATGGCTATAGTCTGCTGTGCTTAAAGAAAGAAGGCTTATCTCCTCATAACCTGTCTCCTGCAAGATTTTCTTTCCATCATCAATCAAGCTCTCTTTAGCCCTTTCTCTTGCTGGACGATAGAACATACCTGCAGAGCAGAACCTGCATCCTCTCGTGCATCCCCTTTGTATCTCTAATATAGCTCTATCCTGATGTGGCTGAATGAATGGAAGGATTTGGCTGGCTGAGTTAGAGGCAGAAAAGCCTTCAAACACCCTTTTCTTTACCTTATTATATAGAGCAGGAACATAAACGCCACTAATCTTTGAAAGCTCAAGGAGAATTTTTTCTTTCTTCTTGCCTTTATTTTCCAGAAAGCTCTCCAATATTTCAATAATCGCTTCCTCTGCCTCGCCTATGAAAAATAGGTCAAAGAAATGAGCAATAGGTTCAGGGTTCAGGCAACCAGATCCTCCACCAATAACAAGTGGCTTCTCTCTATCCTTTGAAAATAGACTGATTCCAGAAAGCTCCAATGTGTGTAGAATATTTGTATAGGAAAGCTCTGAAGGCACAGATATACCCACTATATCAAAGGAGGAGATGGGTCTTCTTTGTTCAAGGGAAAAGAGGGGGATTCTATCTTTCTTCATTATCCTTTCCATATCAAGCCAGGGAAGAAAACACCTCTCGGCTGAAGCAAAAGGCAGGCTGTTTATGATAGAATAGAGAACCTTCAAGCCATAATTTGCCATCCCTATCTCATAGATGTCAGGGAAAACAAGGGCTACTTTGACATCAGCCTTCTTCTTTTTGATAGAACCAATCTCTGAACCTATATACCTTCCAGGCTTTTCAATGCCTGCGAGGATCCTGTTTATAGTATCTTGCATATTAACTGTTTACCTAACTGAAGTAAAAACACTCAAGAGATTGAGTTTGCGGAAAATTTCATTGCAAATTTATCATTGCAAAATTAGCATTTCAAATTAAAATGCTAAA
>JASEHO010000176.1 GCA_030018505.1 bacterium | reverse complement strand
GATAAGGAGATTATGGGGATATTGGAGATATATTTTATCTCCCTATCTTTCTTATTCCCATATCCCCTTTATTTACACACCATCTTCCTTTCCCCTTCTCCTTGACAAAAAAATACTTGATAACTTTTTTGTCTTGTGTTATAATTTGTAAAATCGTAACACAAAGGAGGTTTTTAGAGATGAAGAAGATAATGGTGTTGAGTTTGGTAATGGGATTTACATGCTCTGCTCTTGCTGGCACACCCACCATTACTGTCTATGGGGAAGAGATTGTTGTCACTGCCACAAAGGTAGAGAAAAAGATTGGTGATGTGCCGGTGAGTGCCTTGGTGGTAACAAAGGAGGAGATGGAGAAAAAGGCAAGGGTTACATTTGTGGATGAGGCACTAAAATATGAGGCAGGGATAGCACAGAAGCGAACTAAATTTGCAGATGTACGGAGCAGGAGTACCTTGCGTGGGTTTAGCGGTGGACAGAGGACGCTGGTGCTGATTGATGGCATACCGATGAATGATGCCTATAGTGGAGGGACATACTTGGGTGGTTTGCCGGTTGGAAATATTGAAAAAATAGAGGTGGTCAAGGGGCCATTTTCAAGCCTTTATGGCGGAGAGGCTATGGGTGGTGTGATAAATATTATCACCAAAACACCACAAAAGGAGAATTTTGAGGTCAAAAGCTCGGTCTCTGGGAACAATACCTATTGCCACATACTGAACTATGGAAATAAACTGGGCAAAATGTCTTTTGCCATCAACCTTGAAAAGAAGACAAGCGAGGGGGATAGGACAGATTTGGTGACTAAATCTGTAGCTGTGGGAACATCAGCGACTAAGGTTACTGGTTGGACAAAGACAATGGATAGCAAGGGTAGATCTACTTACTTGATTGGGGATAAAGGCAAGAATTATTGGGACCAGGACCAATACGGCTGCAAATTCGTTTATTGGCTAAACCCTGCATCTAATCTTTCCTTCTCGTATAAAGGCAATAGCCGGGAATACGGCTATCGTGACCCGCAAAGTAAACTTGTAGATGGAACTGGAAAACCAGTTGATAATGGGACAGTTGAGTTACCGGGTGAAGGGAAGATGACGCTTTCTCCAAGGGATTTTTTAAGTACCTGGGGAATAGTGAAAGATAATGTCTATGGATTGATCTTTGATACCTTGCTCAGAGAGATTGCCCTAAAAGGAAAACTCAATTTTATTGATTCTAATAGTTTTTATGTAGAACCGCAAACCGGGGCAAACTATCACGGAGGTCCTGGGAGATTGAGCAAGACATCTCCACGCGATACACTCTTTGGTGAAGTGCAAGTGGACATTCCCTTGAGTGAAACCAATCTTCTTACCACAGGCTTAAGTTACCGAAATGATTCTGCAATGTCCTGTGATTGGAAGGTTAGCAATTGGAAGGATGAGTCTTCCACTGGGACAGGTAATCCAACTTATGAGATAGAAGGAAAGGCAAATACCATTGCCCTTTATACTCAAGGTGAGGTTCAACTGATTACTCCCTTGAAACTATTTTTGGGTGCAAGATACGATACCTGGCGAAACTACGATGCCTCATTGGTCGATGGCACCAAATCAACCCAGTATGCGGATAAGGAAAAGTCAGCCTTTTCTCCTAAGATAGGATTGACCTACAAACCGAAATTTGAGAAGGGATTATACAAGTTAAATGGTATCCGTGCCTCATGGGGCAAGGCATTCAGACCGCCAACAATATATGAGTTGTATAAAACATGGAAAAGTGCTGCTGCCGGCAAAACTTATGCGGGTAATCCTGAGCTTTCTCCAGAAACCACTCAAAGCTGGGAAGTCGGTATTGACCAACACTTGGGTAAGATAGCCATTTCTGGGACATATTTTCAGAGCAAGATAGATGACCTCATCTATAGCAAATGGCTTACTGGCACCTATTCTGTCAAAGAGAATGCAGGATGTGGTAAGATAAAGGGGTTTGAGATAGATAGCAAGGTGGAGATTGGCAAAGGATTAAGTGCCTTTGCTAATTATACCCTCCAAGATACAGAGATTACCTCAAACCCGGCTGAGCCAAAGACTGTAGGCAAGGATTTTGAATGTGTGCCTGAGAAGATGGCTAACATCGGGTTTTCTTTTAATAGAAATAAATTAGATGCCTCTTGTATCTGGCACTTTGCAGATAAGATGTATGCTACTTCTGATAATATTGATGTGGTAAAAGGTGTCTATGGTGCGTATGATACGGTGGAGACGGTTGATCTGAAGGTAGGTTATACCATAAAGGAAGACCTGCGGCTTGCAATTGCAATGGATAATCTCTTGGACAAAGAGTA
>JASEHO010000175.1 GCA_030018505.1 bacterium | reverse complement strand
TTACTGCTCTTGTTATCCGTGGCATAGCATAATTATATAACATCAGACCATAATGTCAGAAAAAAGGTTGCGTCCCCTTTCCCTCATGCTAAAGTGTTACGAGAATTCATAGGCTTTGACAGATTACAAAACTTTTGATAGGTCAGCTAACTTAAGGAATAGATCTGAGATTAGAAACAAAAGAGCCTTTCTGTTCTCTCTTATTCTTTGGTCATCAGTCTCTACCAGAACCTCATCAAAGAATTTGTCTATAGAGGGTCGCAGTTTTGAAAGCAAGAGAAATGCCTCATCATAATCCTTTCTTTGACAAGCAGATTGGAAGGAAAGCTCTGTCTTTGTCAGGATAGAGTACAACTCCTTTTCTGCAGGTTCTACCAGAAGGCTTTCATTAAACCCATTTTTCTCTGCGTTCTTTAGTATATTCATCACTCTCTTTATACTTACCGTGAGGTTGGGGAATCCTTCTTGTTTTATAGACCTTGATAGTGCGAATGCCCTCTCTTTGCAATCCTTTGGGTCATCAAAATCTGCATCTGCCACAACACCTACAATATTTTTATCCAAAGAAGACGATAAGATAAACTCAAGCCTTGTCTTAAGAAAAGGAAGGACCTTTTCCATTATTTTCTCCTTATTTATTTGCTTATAACCCTTACAAGCCTCACTGATAATGGAGGAAAGAAGAACCTTTGTCCTGAAATCTGCCTCCAGGATGATCTGAATAACAGAATTTCCAGCCCTTCGTAAACCCTGTGGGTCCTCCGAGCCTTTAGGAATATAGCCAAAAGCAAAATATCCAACTAATGTGTCTATTCTATCAGCCAGGCCTACTACTTTGGCGATGGAAGAGCTTGGTAAGGGTTCATAATGCTCCCTTATTGCCAGAGCTATCTCCTCTTCTATCCCTTCACACTTAGCATAATGATAGCCCATAATACCCTGGAGCTTTGGAAACTCGGAGACCATTTGCGTCATCAAATCAGCCTTAGCTAAATACGCCGCCCTTTCCACATATCTAATATCTTTTGGTCCAAGTAGTCGTAGGCTTAAAGATGCAGCCAATCTCACGCACCTCAAGGTCTTCTCATGAACAGACCCTAACCCTTCTTGCCAGGTAACACCCTTTAGTTTTGAGGCAAAAGTCTCAAGCGGAATCTTCTTATCCTCCTTCCAGAAGAATGAGGCATCAGCCAGCCTTGCCGAGAGAATCCTTTCATAACCCTTTCTTATCAAAGGGCTCTTTTTGGAATTTCCAACTGCCAAAAAATACTCTGTCAATTCATTGCCTTTTAGAAGAGGAAAGTATCTTTGGTGGGAGACCATAGAGGCAATGACCACATCCTTTGGTATCTTGAGGTATCTCTTATTGAATCTACCCCTAATTATCACAGGATCTTCAACCATATTAACTACCTCATCTAAAAGTGATTCAGAGAGTAAAGGCTCAGCCCCAACCTCTTTTGCAGAATCTTTGAGATTAGAAAGGATATACTCTCTTCTCTCGGTTTGATTTACCATTACCCCATTTTCTTTAAGAGTAGAAAGGTAAGATGCTGGAGAGGCTATAAAGATAGGAGGCATTCCTCGTAAGCCCAAAGACTTCCCTTGTGTTTTTACCCCTTCAATCTCAAAGGGGATGAGTTTATCCCCTAAAAGCGCTACTATCCATCTGATAGGTCTGGCAAAGGTAAAATTCCCTTTCCATCTCATAGACTTTGGGAAGGAGATAGAGCTTATAAGCTGAGGAAGAAGATGTTGAGCAATCTCTTCTATTGGTTTTCTCTCTTTCTTCTTTATCAGACACCAGTATTTCCCGCCCTTTTTCTCTTTTATCACCAAATCTTTTGGCAAGGCAGAATACTTTTTGGCAAATCCATCAGCAGAGGCTGTGGCTGGAGGACCCACTATCTCTTCTTCTTTTGTTTCAAGTTCTTTTACAGAATAAAGAATAAGGGCAAGCCTTCTGGGTGTTCCATAGACCTCTGAGCCTCTAAATTCTACTATAGCTTCAGAAAACAGCTTTTCTGCCTCTATCTTTAGCTGAGAGAGTGCTGGCTCTATATAAGAGGCAGGAAGCTCCTCTGTTCCAATCTCAAGCAAAAGGTCTTTTTGCATATCTTTTTCTTTAAGTGTTACAAAAAAATTATATCACTTCTCTTTTTCTTTGTCAATTGCTTAAAGTTTTAAGAATTCTTCAATCGTATTTATGTTGGTTAAAAAGAAGAGTTCGTCCTCTTCTAATTTAACATAATTACAAGGGACTCTTTTTATCAAGGCTCTTACCGAAAGATTCCTGTAAGCTAACATGGACTCTATCTCTCCTATTATATCTTTGCTATAGATACCGCATAACGGCTCAACACCCTTTAA
>JASEHO010000174.1 GCA_030018505.1 bacterium | reverse complement strand
CCAGAATAGAGCGAGTCTATAAATTCTAAGTCAGATGTTTCGGGGATGGAGAGGGCTATTAAGGCATATAGGGGAAGACCTCCCATAGCAGCAATATCTGAAATGGCACAGGCTAAGGCTCTATAGCCTATCTGATATGGAGAAAGGAGGGATTGGTCAAAATGGATACCCTCAGCTGATGTGTCAACTGTCAAAAGAAGTGTTTTGGATGAAAAAGGAATACAGGCACAATCATCGCCTATCTTGAGCCGTTTACTTAAATGCTCTATTAAGCCAAGCTCGCTAGATATTCGCATAAAGTAACTATTTACCGCGATAGAAGAATATAAACCTTTGGGGACACATGGTTCACAGAAAATTCATTATTTGAAATGATAAATGCTAAATTTGCAATTTGCAATGAATTTATCCCCTACCTAAACACTTACGATTCATAAAAAATCTGCGGGATTTATGTTTTTAAGCTCCTCTTTGAACCTTTGGACTTCATTATCATCAATAGGGGTTTGAGTCTGGTTTGCAAATAGGGAATCAGAGACAAAGATAGGAGAAGATGTTCTCAAGGCTAAGGCTATAGCATCGGATGGTCTTGAGTCTAACTCTTTTGTCTTTCCATCAACTCCCATTATTACCTTTGCGTAAAATGTGTTATTGGCAAGGCTTGTTATGGCTACCTCTTTAAGCTCTGCCCCAAGTTTTTCAATCATATCTTTCAAGAGGTCATGGGTAAGTGGACGAGGTGTTTTTATGTTTTCTAAGGCAAAAAGAATGGATTGTGCCTCAAGTATTCCTATCCAGATAGGCAGGGTTCTATCCCTTTTATCTTTCAGAACAACGATAGGCATATTGGTAGAGCCATCAAAGGCAACACCCATCACTTCTACTTCTGTCATTTCAGTCTCAGCTTTATCCTCTCTACAAACTCCTTTGGAGGGAGGGGTTTAATGAAAAAGTCTCCTCTTTCTACCAACTCTTTGGGCATATCCTTTTCCTGAATAATCCCAGATATAAGGATAAATTTATCTTTCTCCTTTATTCTTTCATAAACCTCTAAGCCACTCATCTTTGGCATCTTCACATCGCATATTACCAAATCTGGCTTCTCTTTCTCATACTTTCTCAGGCACTCCTCGCCGTCCTCTGCGGTTACTACCTCAATATCTCCAAGCTCAAGGATGAGCTTCAGAAAATAAAGAACATCCTGTTCATCCTCTGCTACAAGTATCTTCTTCATCAGAATTTAGCTGAGAGGGAGATACGATGATTATCTCCCAATTTATTAAATGTTTGATAGGCATAGTCAAAGCTGTATAAGTCAAGATAATTTGTTCCTGCCCCAAGTGTGAACCCCTTGCCTTCGTCCTTAGGAGAACCTGATTTATATCCGCATCTCAAAGAAAAAACCTCCCTTACTGAATATTCTGCACCAAGATTAAGGTAGATTTTGTTGTCGTTTGGAAAGGTAATATCGCTTGAAAGAAGAAGGGGCAACCTTAGAAGTTTATAAGAAACACCTGTTTTGACAGAAAAGGGTAAACTGAAATCTTCGTTTTCATACTTCATGCTATTACCTATATTCCTGACAACCGCACCTATGGACAATCTATCTTTCTTCTGAAGAAGCCCAAAATCACAAGCAAAGGCAATGGCAGTTGACTCAGCCAGTTTTCCATTCACTACCTTTAAGGTTGCTCCGAGCCCTGTATCCTTGACCTTTTTAGCAAAGGAGAAAGAGCAGGCAAAGTCATAAGCATCCCAGGTCTTATTTTTTACTGGATTTCCATCTTTTTCTCCTGTAATCTCATCCATCTCTCCATAGCCATAGTAGGTAATTGCTCCTCCAAACTTGCCATAGATTGATGGAATAGCTAAGCCAATATACGACATTGCCAGGTCAGGCACCTCAGTCATAGGCCGCAGAAACATAAATGTTCCCTGCTTTTCTTCAACCTCTGTAAGACCCGCTGGATTCCAATAGACTGCTGTAGCATCATCAGCCACAGCACAATAGGCATCACCCATACCAGCCGGCCTTGCCCCTGCACCGAGCTTCAAAAATGCTGATGCTGTCTCGCCCTTTTCCTTTGCAAAACCCATTGTTGCTATAGCCACTGCCCCTAAAATAATTATCCAGTTCTTCATTTACTACCTCCTAATTACCATTGATTTTATAGCAGAAAAATCTCCTGCCTTTAATTGATAAAAATATAACCCCTTTGATACATTTTGTCCAGAATTATTTTTTGTATCCCAGAATATTGCCTTTTTGCTTGTATAAGAGCCTGCCTTTTTTGGTCCTAATTCTATTGTTCTTACCTTCTGTCCTATGATGTTATACCCAAAAGGAGTCAGTTTGCAAAAAAAGTCTAAAGTTTTTTAACAAAA
>JASEHO010000173.1 GCA_030018505.1 bacterium | reverse complement strand
TTGCAATTTGCTAGTGAATTTTATCCCCTTTTCGGACACTACCTGAACGCTTACAAAATTATGAGTCTCTCCCCAAAAACCTCTCTATAAATCTTAGTTCATCCTCTTTTGTCTTTATCTTTCCATCTAAGTGACCCGAGAGGAGTTTATCTAATATCTTTCTAAACTTGGGACTGGGTTTTAGACTCATAGATATAAGGTCATCTCCAGTAAGATAGACCCGTTCCTTCCTCAGTGTGGCAAAGAAGAGGTGTATCCTCTTTTTTACCAAAAGGCTTTTTGTCTTTGCCAAAACAAAGATAATGGTTTCATCAGAAAGGTTTATCAGCCTTTTATACAGAGTACTATTTTTTAAGGTCTTTCTCTGCAAGAACTTAATGATAAAAGGAGCCTTTGCCTTTGCCTCAAGCACCTTCTTTCTAATCTCTGCACGAAACCTGAGCTTTTTTATAACTTCCTCTGTCTCACCCCTGTTTAACCCCACAGTTAAAGCCAAAAACCAGAGAACCCAGGTTTGAGCACCTTCCAAAAAAATAGCTAAATGAAAGAGCTCTTCGTGAATCTTAGAGAATAGACCCTTTTTCAGCACAAGGCCAGGCCATACAAAACCCAAAACACCCAAATCTGAAAGCCTATTGAGTGCCTTCTCTGGATACTCATCAGAGAGGATAAGGATAAGCTCGTTTCTGAGCCTCTCATAGCTTAGATGCTTTAAGCCTCCTCTGGCTACATCTCTGGCTATTTTTTCTGTCTCTTTTTCTATAGCAAAACCAAACCTTGAGGAGAATCTGACTGCCCTAAAAATCCTTGTTGGGTCATCAGCAAGGCTCTTTGGGTGGAGTATTCTTATTGTTCTATTCTGAATATCAGTGATACCACCATAAAAATCAATGAGTCTTCCGAAATCCTTTGGGTTTGCCGAGATAGCCAATGTATTTATGGTGAAGTCACGACGCTTGAGGTCGCTTTTAAGGCTGGCTGGGCTTATCTCTGGAAGGGCTCCAGGCTTGGCATAAGATTCCTTTCTGGCTCCAGCAATATCTATCTTTGCCTTGTTTTCTAAGGTAATCTGGGCTGTGCCGAACCTGCGATGACAGGTTAAGCAGGAGTTTGGCAGAAGGCAAGAAAGCTTTTTGGCAAATTCAATTCCATCTCCAGTAATTACCAGATCAAGATCCAAATTTTCGCGGTTCAAAATCAGGTCTCTGACAAAACCTCCCACAAGATAAACCCCTGTTCCAAGCCCTGATAATACAGAGATAACCTCTCTCATCCATTTGGGAAGCCTCTTTTCTATCAGGAAAGAGAGGTTTCTCTCACCCAATTTTAAGTTTGCCAGCACCATTTTCTGAATCTTTTTAAGCATGCCTTTTACTGTAGCAGAGCCTGCCTGGCCGTGACCTCCGCCACCAAAACAAGATAAAACAGAGCCAACACCAATCTCCTCTACCCTTGATCTGGCAATGATGTGGATGCACTCCTCAGTCTCAATAAAACAGAAGAGCACCTTAAATCTTTCTATATCCATCATCTGGTGGATAACAGAGGCTAAGTCTTCAATATGTTCCTTGGGCTTTGCAGAGGCAAAGACTACATCTATTCCTCTAATTTTGTAAAGTCTGCAAGACTTAAATAGGTCTGAAAGAAGCAGGAGATGGGATTTTGTCAGCTTGTGCTCTAAATACTCTGAGACAATAGAGAGGTCTGCGCCCTGTTTGAATAGCCAGGATAAGCTGTCAATATCCGAAGAACTGGTAGTTGGGAAGAGCAAACTGCCTGTGTCTTCATAGATGCCAAGGCTAAATAGGGTAGCCTCCTCTTTGGTAATAGGAATCCCTTTTTTTCTCAATATCTCTAAGAGTATAGTGATGGTGGCGCCCTCTTCCCTGATTTCTTCTTTCTCTCCAGTTAGGTCATCTTGTTGGCTGGGGTGGTGGTCATAGATAGAAATGGGTGTTTTATCTGCAATCTGGCTGAACTTTCCAATCCTATGTTTCTCCCTTGTATCTACAAGAATGAGCCTTTCTATGGTCTCTAATTTTATGCTGCGGGATTTCAAAATTCCCTGTGGATAGGCTTCCAAAAATGCCTTCACATTAGAGCAGACTGAACCAGAAAAGCACTTATAAGCATCTGGATAGAGCTTCCCTGCACAGACCAGAGAGGCAAGGCCATCAAAGTCTGCATTTGTATGAGTAGTTATTAGGGTTATACCACCTGTTTTCACCCTTCAATTATAACCAAAAGGCTATCTTGGTGTCAATACTTGCAATCACCCAACTCCTTTAGTTATAGGAGGAAAGAGTAAGCGTTTAGCTATCAACATAGAAAGTGGCAAATAACCCTTTATCATAACACTTTACTCATTTGAAGTATGGTAATCAGGTAATCGGTAACAACCAATGGA
>JASEHO010000172.1 GCA_030018505.1 bacterium | reverse complement strand
GAGGCTGATAGCTGACTACTGACAGCTTTTTAATGCTGAGGGCTGATACCTGACACCAGGAATGCTTACTGCCAAAGCGTTATCTTGACACAATAACTTTAAGATCAATAAACTTATTTTATGTTCTCATATCTTATAAAAGTCCTATTGGGTGTCCTTCTTTTTCTTATGCCGCTCTATTTTGACCTGAGGGTAGCAGATACCTTTGGAGTGAGCAAAATGGTGGTTCTCTATCTTTTCTCTGTCTTGCTTCTTTCTGCCAGCTTAGCTAAAGTCGTATATTATGAAAAGCTCTCCTTTAGGCGAACTGCTCTGGATATACCCATTCTCATCTTTGCCTTAGCCAACATTCTTTCTGCAAGTTTATCCACCTCTCCTATCCAGTCCATCTTTGGTGGATATAAATCTCAGCAGGGTCTTCTTGCTATACTCTGCTATATTCTCATCTTCTTTTCCATAACGAATATATCAACGGACTTAAATCCTAAGTGGCAGATTAAACTTGTTATAGCCTTTATTCTGGCAAATCTTTTGGCTCTTTTTTTTCCTACAAGACCTGACTTCAGTTTAGGTTGGGCATATAGCGAAGGGCTTTTATTTCTTCTCTTTTATATTGGCTCCTTTTATCTTATCCTTTGTTTCATCAAGGATACCTATTCTTGGCCAAAGATATTTGTCTTTGTCGCTTTTCTTTCCAGTCTTTACCTGCTCTACCAGCGAAGCGGCAATGATTTTATCCAATGGGAGACCCCTCTTGACTGTACAACCTTTGGAAATATGACCTTCTTTTCACACTATGGTCTGGTAGCATTCTTTCTCACCATCTCTATCTTTCTTGGGCTATTCTTAAAGGAGAGATCAAAAAAGAAGGTTGTTGATTACAAAAGATATGCCTTTCTCGGCCTCTCTGGTCTTTCCTTAGCAATAATATTTATTGCTGTCTTTGTTATGAGGGTAAGGTCTATCTTTATCGCTGGTTTTTTTGCCAGCTTCTTCTTTTTAATCCTTCTTGGGGCTAAAGTGAGAAGGGAGTACAAAAGAGAGATAATAGCTCTTTGCCTGATATTTGCTCCTGTGGTTATCTATTATGGGTGCACAACAGGGAGCGGTATCTTCGTGGAGACAGCAAGGGAGGCAAAGATTATGACAGAGACAAAAGACCTTCTTGCCCCAGGCGAAAAATTTTCAACAGGGGGTGTAAGACTTCATATCTGGCGTGGATGCCTTAGGATTATAAAAGACTACCCGCTATTTGGAATAGGACAGGAGACCCTGTTCTCTGTCTATCCAAGATATAGAACCCTTGCCCATGCAAAGACAGAGGGTCAATACTCAAGGACAGACAGGGCACACAACGATTTGATAGATGTAATCGTAATGACAGGCATATTTGGGCTTTGTGCCTTTCTTTTTCTTCATATAACCTTCCTTGTCATAATTTTAAGGGCGGTTTATCAATCTAAAGGAAGAGAGAGGATAATGTTGGCTGGAATAGCTTCTGCATGGACTGCCTATCACTTAAACGGCCTTTTTTCCTTTGGAACGCCTTGCGTCAACTCTATGTTCTGGGCACTTTCTGGGATAGGTGCGGTCCTGGCAGGAAAACCAAGGGTTTATGAAAAGAGGCTTAAGCTGGGCAGTATGAAGTGGGTAGCTTTAAGTATAATCCTTATTCTTTCTATACTTGGTCTTGTTTGGGTAAGGAATATCTACTTTGCAGACATAACATTTAATCAGGCAACAAGGCTTGAAAAGTCTGGAAACCTTCAGGATGCTATTCCAAAGTATAAAGAGGTCTTAAGGCTTAATCCCTGGCAGAAAGACTACTCCGATTCTTTATTAAATACCTATCTCACCTTAGCCAGAAGATACCCAAACCCTGATTATACAAAAGAAGCAGTCTTTTGGGCAGAAAGGGCTGTGAAACTTTTTTCTCAAGAGAGTATCGCCTGGAATTTCTTGGGAAGCGCATACTATTTGGATGGTGCGGCTACTGGAAAGGATAGAAGAGATGAAGCAGTGGCTGCCTATAAGGAGACTGTAATCCGTGAACCATACCTGATAGATGCCTACACAAATATTGGGCAAATCACCCTCAGTCAAGGAAAGACTGATGAGGCATACAAGCATTTTATGAAGGTGCTATCTTTTGAGGAGAGAGAGCCAAGGTCGCTCTACTATGCAGGTCAGATAGAGTTTCAAAGAGGAGAGTATAAGAAGGCAAAGGAACACTTGAGTAGATTGGTCAAGCTCTGTCCAACATACGAGAGGGTAGAAAATGCAAAGGAGATGCTCCTTTTAATAGAGAGATCAAGATAACGGGAAAGGGGACGCAACCCTTTTCTCGAATCTTTTGTCGTAACTATTTACCCATCTGAAGTGAAACAACAACCATGTAAATGGAATTCATTG
>JASEHO010000171.1 GCA_030018505.1 bacterium | reverse complement strand
GGCAAAAGTAGTTTTGGCATTTTTGTGTAATTTGACTTCCATAGGTTCTATATTATACTATACAACCTACCGTTAGTCAACAAATAAGCAGTTCTTTGGCGGTAAACTGAGATGGAATTCCATCGAATATGTGACCAATCAGAATAAGATTAATGGCAGTTGCACCAGCAAAAAAGGCACAATACGCATCTCAGATAGGCTAATTAAAATGCCGCCCTGGGTGAGGGATAGGGATTATCCATGAGCTTGCTCATCTTGTCTTTCCTGACCATTCAAAGCATTTCTGGAAGATTGTCAATCAATACAGATTAACAGAGCGGGCAAGAGGCTATTTGATGGCTTCCAGTCTTGAGGTTGTGGAATGAGAAAATATATACTTAACAGCGTTACAAATTGCGATTTTGGGGACGGTTCGAATTTTTTTCTAATGTTTTTATTCTTTATGCCGATATATAGGTGAGGGGTGTTTTGAAAGATTGATAGGCTTAAGAAGAAAAACAAACTCCTTAAGGCAAATCTTCGGTATCAGTAGCGGTATAGGCAGGATATAATGGTTGGGAAAACTATCACCACTTTCAAGCCTCTAAATAAGGTTCAAAATGCGAAAGGATTTTACAGCTGAAATTTAAGATAAGATAACTAAAAGCATTGTAAGAAAGAGAAGACACTATCTTAATCGGCATACAAATTAAGTAGTAACTGGGGGTTTTCTTTTCAAAAATATACTTCCATCAAATCTATCTTTTCCAACACCAAGTAGAAAGCCCATTCTACCAAAGGTGAGTCGGAAGCCCAGTCCATATTTTTCTATATTGTCATTTTCAATTAAAAGGGCTATATTCTCTTTAATTGGTATCTCTACTCCCAAAAACCACCTTTCTTTATTCTCTAATGCCCAAAGATAGCCTCCACCAAGATGGAGCATAGCTTTCTCTTCTATTGGCAGAGAAAGACTGATCAATGCCTGTTTTCTTTCCTCTTTCTCCTTTTCTCGCATATTGTATTTAGAGTAAGAAAAAGAAGCAGAAACCCATTTATTTAATCCATACTTTAAGCCTGCACCCAAGCCTTCAATTCTCAACTCTGTCTTTAAGTCTCCTGTGGGAAGACCTGCTCTTAAAACAAAGAGGTTTGGATAATTCAGGCTTATTATTGCCTCCCCCTGGTTTAGTGTATGTGCTGTGGGAATGGAGATAACCTCAGGGTGATTCTCTTTCTCCTTTGCCGGAAGAAAAATAGGCTTTGGAAGAATAGCAGATGTCAAATCCCTTCTTAACTCTACATCACCCTCAACTAAAACCTTTTCAGAGAGGGTAAGAAATCCATCCTTTTCTATTCGCACATCTACTAACCTTGCAGGGATATTAGAAAGAGAAAAAGGCGTGAGACCAATAAGCTCTCCATCAAGATAGACCTTGGCGTTCTGAGGGTTTGTAACCACAAGGATAGAGCCTTTTTTCTCCTCTTTCTTAGAAAGGGTTGAAAAGACCAAAAGGAGGTCAAGAAAGGAATCTGTATCAGGAGGGATAATCTCCATCTGAAAAGGAAGGTATCCTTCTTGAGAGATAGAGAGCAACCCCTTTTTCGCTTTATTGATAATAATTGGAGTCTTGCCAATAAAATTCCTATCTAAAGAGATGTTTGCCTCTGGACTGCTGGTGATAAGACAGGCTATTTTTCCATCAGAGATAGAGACAGCAGACCTTCGGACAGAGTCAAAGGTAGAAAAGTTCTCTGAGCAAGAATAAAGCAGTTCAGCCCGGCCATCTTTTGCCTTTATTACCTCTGCATAACCAATTTTTTTGCCTGCCTTTATTATCTCTAACTTATCCCCAATCTTAAACTCTCCAGAGATTATCATCTCATCCGCTGATATAACCTTCTCTATCTTATACGACCTGCCAAGCTCAGACCAGAAGAGGCTGAGAATTCTCTCTGCAAGGATTGGGTCAAGCTCTCTTCTGGCATTAAGAAATGAGCAAGCAATGATTAAGGTGCCTTTTTTAGGCTCTGAAACCTTACCCTTTACCAGAATATCAGCAGAGAAGAGCTCGCCCAATGTTTGGGCTATCTCAGGGGTGAAGCTACCTATCTCCTTCTGGGTAGATAAGGGAAGAACCCTTTCTACCCTATCTTGACCTACCAAAGAGAAGCCTTGCTGAGGAAGAATGCTTGAAATAAGTGTCGCCAATCTCTCCTTGCCTTTTCCATCAATAGTCATATCTTCAAATGGAAGGAAGGTAATCCTTTCTCCATAGATTACAGAAGAAAAAAGAAGTAATAAGAAAAGTTTTTTCATTTTGTCTTTCCTAATATACCTATAAGCTTAGTAAAAGTTTTTATTCTTTATCTTTTGGGTGTGGCTACTTTTGTCCCGACGGCTAAAAACATCTCTTACACCGTGTAAGAAAAGGAGATAAGGAGATTATG
>JASEHO010000170.1 GCA_030018505.1 bacterium | reverse complement strand
ATTGAATTTTTCCCTCACCGATAGAGATTATTGCTTCAGATGGGTAAAGTGTTACAAAATCATAATGATATATCTTGACCATAATGCCACGACACCTGTTGATCCTCGTGTTCGGGAAGAGATGTTGCCGTATCTGGTGGAGATCTTTGGAAACCCATCTTCTCTTCATAGCTTTGGAAGGAAGGCAAAAGAGGCAATAGAGGAGGCAAGGATTAGGGTAGCCCATCTAATCTCTGCAAATCCAAAGGAGATCTTTTTTACCTCTGGGGGAACAGAAGCAGATAACCTGGCTATAAGAGGAATAGCCAGCTATCATAAGGATAGAGGCAAGCATATAATCACGACTGCCATTGAACATCATGCAGTCTTGTTGTGTACTGATGCATTAGAAAAAGAAGGGTTTAAGATAACCTATATTATGCCCAAAAAAGATGGGATAGTCTCTGCAGAGGATGTTCTTAAAGCTATATCGAAAGAGACTATTCTCATCACCATTATGACAGCCAATAATGAAACAGGAGCTTTCCAACCAATCAAAGAAATAGGAAGAAGGTTAGCTGAACATAACAAAAAAAGGACAGCTAAAGATAGAGTCTATTTCCATACAGATGCTGTTCAGGCTGTAGGGAAGACTCCCTTTGATGTGGATAAACTTCAGGTTGATATGGTCTCTTTATCTGGCCATAAGATATATGGACCAAAGGGTGTTGGGGCCATTTATATAAGGCAAGGTTCAAGGATTTCACCCATAACATACGGGGGGCAGCATGAAAACGGGATGCGGCCAGGCACAGAGAATGTCCCAGGGATAGTGGGGTTTGGAAGAGCAGCAGAGATTGCTAATAGTGAATTTTATAAGATGAAGGAGGTAAAGAGGTTGCGCGACCTGCTTGAGAGAGGAATATTAGAAAGGATTCCTGATGTGCAGATAAACGGCTCTCAGGATATGAGGCTTCCTACAACTACATCCATCTCATTTTCAGGGGTCTTTTCAGAATCTTTGCTTGCGGTTTTAGACCAAAAAGGGATTGCTGTCTCCTCTGGTTCTGCTTGTAACTCTTCTTCTCCTTCTTCCCATGTCCTAAAGAGTATGGAGTTATCAAAGGAGACAATGCTTTCTACATTGAGATTCTCTCTCGGCACAGGAAACACTGAAGAAGAGATAAGGTTTGTGATCTCTGCTACAGCTGAAGCTGTAGATAAATTGAGGTAAAATAAGATGAGCTTAAAAGAAGAAGTAGAGCAAAGAACAGAAGAGCTTTTTAAGAAAGGAAAAGAGAGGGGATGGGTCACCTATGATGAGGTAAACCAAGTTTTTACCAATGATGCTGTTTGGTCGCCTTATTTAGAGGAGCTGTTCAATAGACTTGAAGAAGAAGGGATAGAGATGATTGATTCTGCGGAAAAAAAGCAGGATAGAAAAATTTCCAATCCTACCAACCTGTATTTTCAGGATATAGCTAAGATTCCCCTTGTGTCTCATGAAAAAGAGATAGAGCTTTGTAAGGAGATGGAAAAGCAAAGGATGAGGTTTTCTGAAATGGCAAGCCAGATGGGGATTCCAAACAGGAAGCTGGCTGAGGTTTTTAAGAATCAAACTGAAAACGAAGATTTGCAAGGGTTAAAAGAAGAGTTTAAGGAAAAAGAGTTCATATTATATACAGCAAGAAGGAAGATGATTGAAGCAAATCTGAGGCTTGTAGTAACCATAGCCAAAAGGTATGCAAGTTATTCTACTATGGAATTTCTTGATCTGATTAACGAAGGAAATATTGGGCTTATCAGGGCTGTTGATAAATATGACTATAAAGAAGGCTATCGTTTTTCCACATATGCTGTCTGGTGGATACGACAGGCAATCTTCAAGGCATTAACTACAGAGAGCAGAATAATCAGATTGCCTGCTTCTATCTTTGAAGCCATTAATCGCTCAATGAAGGCACAGGAGGAGCTTACCCAAAAGCTGGCAAGATCTCCAAGCATGGAGGAATTGGCCACTAAGATGGGTATGGCTCTTAACAAGGTGCTTGAGATTATGGTGGCTAGCGAGAAAACAGAGGTTGTATCCCTTGATACACCTATTGATGATAATGGAAGGACACTGCTTTTAGAGGTGATAGAGGACAAGATAAGCCCATCTCCAGCTGATATTGTCTTTCTCCAAATCTTACAGGACCAGATCTCAGATGTTTTGAGTAATCTTTCTGAAAGGGATAAAGCTGTCATTAAGATGAGGTTTGGGCTGGATGGAGAATACCCGCATACATTGGAGGAGATAGGAAAGAAGATTGGTATTACCAGGGAAGGAGTGAGACAGATAGAGACAAAGGTTTTGTCAAGGCTTAGAAAAAGACAGGTTGTTAAAACACTCAAAGATGATTTCTTGTAACTATAGCAGGTATTAGTCAAAAGTTCCCATAAAACAAACATAAGGATTCAAGGG
>JASEHO010000016.1 GCA_030018505.1 bacterium | reverse complement strand
GAAGAAGAGAAATAATTTTAAAATGCTAATTGCTAATTTTACATTTTACATTGAATTTTACCCGTTACTTCAGATGAGTAAAGTGTTACAACTTACAACACTTATCTTGTAAGCCTGTTGCTTTCTCGGCATAACTATACTCTTTGATTTATTCCTCCCTTGCCTTGGCAAGGTTCTCAAACTTGGCATAAGATTTAAGAAAAGCAAGGTGAACTGAACCGGTTGGGCCATTCCTCTGCTTTCCAATGATTATCTCGGCTATGCCTTCGTTATCCTCTGTTGGCTTGTAATACTCCTCTCTATAGACAAAGAGAACAAGGTCTGCATCCTGTTCAATTGCCCCTGATTCCCTGAGGTCTGAAAGCTGTGGTTTTCGTCTTTGAATCTCCATTGCCCGCGATAACTGAGAAAGGGCTACTACCGGGATATTCAGCTCTTTGGCTAAACCCTTCAAAAACCTTGATATCTCTGATATCTCCTGCTGTCTGTTTTCACTAAACCTTCCTGTGCCTTCCATAAGCTGAAGGTAATCTATAATAAGAAGCCCAATGTTGTATTGTGCCTTCAGCCTCCTTGCCTTAGCCTTCATTTCAATGGCATTCATTGAGGCTGTGTCATCTAAGTATATATCTGAATCACTTAAAGCACCTGCGGCTAAAGATATCCTTGGAATATCAGACTTAGAAATTTTGCCTGTTCTTAATCTATGAGCATCTACCCTTGCTTCTGCACAGAGCAGACGCATAACAAGCTGAGATTGGCTCATCTCTAAAGAGAATACGCCCACAGGCACCTTTTCTTTTACAGCGGCATTTTGAGCTATAGATAGGGCAAGGGATGTCTTTCCCATAGATGGTCTTCCAGCAACGATGATTAAATCAGAGGGTTGAAACCCGGAGGTTCTCTCGTCTAAATCAGAGAATCCAGTAGGAACGCCGGTAATATGGGGTTTATGAGAGCATAGGGTTTCAATATCTGCTGGTTTCAAATACTCCTTTATATGGGTAAACCCTCCCTTTATCTTGCGGCTGACGATGTCGAAGATCATCTGTTCTGCCTTGTCAAGAACATCAGAGGCAGTTCCCTGTTGCTGATAGCCCATATCAAGGATTTGAGAGGAGACATTGACCAGCGACCTTAAAGCCGCTTTTTCAGCAATAATTCTGGCGTAATAAACCGCATTTGTTGGTGTGGGAACAGAGGAAAGGATAGAGGTAAGATAGGTTGCTCCACCTACAGAAGACAATTGGCCTATTTTGTTCAGTTCATCAGAAAGGGTGATAAGGTCAACAGGTTCATTCCTTTGCCACAAAGAGATAATGGCGTTAAATATCTTTTTGTGGCTCTCTCTGTAAAAATCCTCAAACTTTACGCTCTCAACAACATCAGAGATAACCTCCTTGCTCATCAACATAGCCCCAAGCACTGAAGCCTCTGCTTCTATGGCTTGAGGAGGAATCCTCTCTGTTGGAAGGAATGTTGTGTCTGTCATAATAGCTATCAGCCATCAGCTATCAGCCTTCAGCTATTTTATTCTCTGATTGCTGAACGCTGACTGCTGATTGCTCTTTTACGACTAAGATTTTAAGGTTGGCGGTTACCCCTTGGCCCAAATTGACCTTTGCGTAGTGCTCACCCAAACTTTTTATGCCGTGTTCTGGAAGGGATATCTCTCTTTTATCTATCTCTATATTTTGTTTAGCCAGGCACTCTCTTATCTCACTGGAGGTTACATTACCAAATATCCTGTCTTCTTCTCCGACCTTTTTTGGGATGTTAATGGTAAGACTTGAAAGCAGTTCTGCCAATTGCTCCTTAACCTTCTTTTCTGCCCCTTCTTTTTCTTCTGCCTTCTTCTTTATCCTCTCTGCTTGCTGCATATTTTGGCTATTGGCAATAATAGCCAGTCCTCTTGGGAAAAGAAAGTTTCTGGCAAACCCCCCAGCAACATCTACTATCTCTCCTGGTTTTTTATGACCAGGAAGCTCTTCTATCAGAATTACCTTCATTTTGATGTAAAAGAAAGGAGAGCAAGGTGCCTCGCCTGCTTTACTGCATTTGACACCATTCTTTGATGTTTCGCACAGTTTTTGGTGATTCTCCTTGCCAACAACTTCCCTCTCTCAGAGATAAATCTCCTGAGCATCTCATAGTCTCTATAGGAAAGGCTTTCTGTCTTCTGGGTGCATAGCCTACAAACCTTAACCTGCGACTGAACCGTCTCTCTTCTTTGCTTCTTTCTTGGTTTTCTCTTCATTAGAAGGAGATTATAAAAATAAACCCTTTATTTTGTCTATAATTATTTCTTTCTTTGAAGAAAAGCAGAGTTTTAGTTTCCTCCGGCGCCTACAAACCAACCTGTCTTCTTCTTGAACAAAAGATTGAATGTGGTCAGGGTGCCATAGACCTGGGTGATATATTGCTGAAGCTCCACCTTATCCTCATCTGTCAGCTTTGGATTTGAATTAATCTTTGCTTCAAGAACCCTTATTCTCTCCCTAATCATCACAATCTTATGAAAGAACCTTTCTAATGGTATGCTCTTTTCTTGTAGCTCCTTGCTGTTAGGCTTGAGGATAAGCTCACCGCCTATCCATTTATCGCCCAGTTCCAGTTCAGTGTGCCTGAATCCTGCCTCTATAAGCTCCTCTTTGATAATCTCCCGCAATTTCTCATAATCAACTTCTTCCATGTCTCCTCCCTTATGATTTCCGTAACTGTTTACCTAACTTCCGTAAAAAGACTGAAAGACTCGAGTTCACGGAGAATTTCATTTCAAATTTGAAATGCTAAATTTGAAATGATTTATCTCCATATTTCTTTCCTTAAATTTGAAATGCTAAATTTGAAATGCTAAATTTGAAATGATTTATCTCCGGACACCCCTAATGTATAGACTTAAGCAGTTACCCTCCTTTTTACTTCTCTATCCCCTTCTCAATCAACCAATGTTCAATAATGGTAACTATATTCTGGATAAACCAGTATAAAACAAGACCTGATGGAAATTGCAAGAACATAAAGGTCATAATAATCGGCATTATCATCATTATCTTTTCTGTTGATGCGTCGCCACCAGGAGATGGGCTCATCTTCTGTTGAATAAACATACTCACTCCCATAAGTATAGGCAAAACAAAATATGGATCCTTGGCTGAAAGGTCTTGTATCCAGAAGATAAAGGGTGCGCCACGAAGCTCTATTCCATTGTCAAAGGCAGAGTATAGGGCAAAGAATACTGGCATTTGTAGGAGTAAGGGAAGGCAGCCCCCAAAGGGATTGACCTTATGTTCCTGGTAGAGCTTCATCGTCTCTTCTTGTAATATCTTGGGATCCTTGTGCTTCTCCTTAAGCCTTTCCATATGAGGCTTGAGTTTTGCCATAGCCTTCATTGCCTTAAAATTCTTTCGGGTCAAGGGATGCAAGACTATCTTTATTATAATGGTCAGAAGAATGATAGCTAAACCATAATTTCCTACCACTTTATATAAAAAAGAGAGGCAGTAGAGTATCCATTTGGCAAGAAACCACAGACCTGAGAGTTTGACCAGACCAAATTTAGAGAGCTCTTTATTGTCTTTTGGTCCAATATAGACCTCAATAAGATTCTCAATAGATTTTCCGCCTTCAAGTAGATAGCCTGAAAACTCTGCCTCTATCCGATAACTTTTATCAAGGTCTCGGATAAAATATGCGCTTTGTGACCTCATCTTTGGTTTTGCAGAGAATATAAAGTACTTATCCCTCTGAACCAACCAATCAGCAGGCGTATCTATCTTTATCTTCTGATATAGAGGGGTCTCCTCTTTAAGTCCAATACCCTCAAGAAACCCTCCACCACTATATTTCACATCTTTGAAGCTATTATTAACCAAATAACCTTGAGGAGAACTATGGCTGGCAACATCTTGACCAAGCAAAGAGGATAGACAAAGAAGAATAGGAGGGGTAACAATAGCTTCTTTGGAGGTATTTGTAAAGGTGAGATTCGTCTTAAAAAGGTATGAGTCAGGATCAAAGCTATAGCTTTTTTTAATCTCTATTTTCCCTGCCATATAGCCAAATTCCATAGTTTTTAGGGATGAGGTTATAGGAAGAAGCTCTTCTTCACCTACTTTTAGGGAAAAACAACTGTTTTCTGGAATAAGAACAGGATACAGCTTACCCTGTTTGGTAAACTTAAGGAGAGATAATGTGCCAATCTTTCCGTCTGAAAGAAGGGTTAGTTCAAATAGACCTGACTTTATCTTCATCTCTTCTACTGGGATGGAGATTTTAGCTCTGGTTTCAGTTTTAGGGAGAATAACCTCTTCTTTTTGTTTAGGCTCAGTTGAAGGTTTAGTAGGAGGCAAAGGCGGCTGCTGATGTTGTAGCCACAGAGAATGAAGGAAAAGGATAATAAGGGAGAGAAAAAGAAAGAGAAAGAGCCTGGCATTCATTAAAGCTTTACCACCTTAAGCTTTGATAGCCTTGCCTCTTCATCAGAAAGGATGGAATAAGAAAGAATGACAAGCGAGTCTTCTATCTCACCAAGCCTTGTAGCCGGGCCATAAAGAACGATCTTCCTTGAACCACTTTTCTCTCTTATGGCATAAGTCTCAAACCTTGCACCTGTTGATTGATTGAGGACATGAACCTTTTCACCCTGCAAAATATCAGCCCTTTCCATAACCTCTGAATCTATGCCGATACTTCCAGAGCATTCCCTTACCCTACCAGAGACATTAGCCCCTGTTATCTTAGATTTGCACATTATTCTAAACATCTTTTGTCTCTTATGGTCATTCCTCTTCTTTCTTCTTTTTCTTCTGTCTGGTGATGAATCTTTCTACCCTTCCTGCTGTGTCAACTAATTTTTGGGTTCCTGTAAAAAATGGATGGCAGGCTGAGCATATCTCAAGCCTTATATCCTTCTCTGTTGACCTTGTAGGATAGGTTGCCCCACAACTACACTTGGCAGAAATATCATCATACTCTGGGTGTATCTCTTTCTTCATACCATTTTCTCAAGCCTTTCAACCCTCTCTTTTATTGGTGGATGGGTTGAAAAGAGCTTAAATATACCTCCTCCTGAAAGTGGATTGACAATAAACATATGGGCTGTGGAGGCTTTAGCATTCAAAGGAAGCCTTTCTGCCCCTTCAGCCAGCTTTCTAAGAGCTCCAGCAAGACCCAGAGGGTTTCCACAAAGCCTTGCCCCTGTTTCATCTGCCAGATACTCCCTGTTTCTGGATATAGCCATTTGAATGAGCATAGCCGCAATTGGTGCAACAATAATCATAGCCAAAAAGACTATCGGGTTTCCTTCCCTGTTATCATCCCTTCTGCCTCCAAATATAGCCGCCCATTTTGCCATATCTGCTAAATGGAATATAGCTGTAGCAATAGTTGCGGCAATGGTAGCCACTAAGATGTCCCGATTTTTGATGTGGGCAAGCTCATGGGCAATAACACCCTCAAGCTCTGTTCTTGAAAGCAGTTTCATTATCCCTTGTGTCACAGCCACTGCTGAATGCTTTGGGTCCCTTCCTGTAGCAAAGGCGTTTGGCGAAGCAGATGGCATAAGATAAACCTTTGGCTTTTCCTGGCCTGATACCTGGCAAAGATTGCTTACTATTCGATGCACCTCAGGCAGGTCTGCCTCTGACACCTCTTTTGCCCCATACATAGCCAGCACAATCTTATCAGAAAACCAATAGCTAATAAGGTTCATTGCACCTGCAATAACAAGAGCTATAGTCATCCCATTCCTTCCACCTATTGCCCCGCCCACCATCAGCAAAAGCATTGATAAGCTGAAAAGTAAAAGAAAAGTCTTAAAGCTATTCATTCTTTACCTCCGTTTTTTAATGTAGTATATCCTGCTTGCCACATTTTGTCAAATTTTTAGCTAAAGTCTGTTTAAGACATCAACTTTTGGCAAATTTCGGGACGGTTCATTTTCAAAAGTTTTTCCCTGTGATTTCTTCTGGAAATTAGAAATTGGAAATTAGAAATTAGGAAGAAATTCGAAATTATAGTCTTCTTTCTTGCCAATTTCAAATTTCTAATTTCAAATTCTCATTTCTATTTTCCATTTTTTACGCTGCAAGCTTTCACCTTAAAAGTGAACCATCCCCAAATTTCAAACTTATAGTTGACATCTCTTTTGATCACTTGATAATATTTTCTCTATGGAAAAAGATATTCTCTGGCATTCAACATCGCATATTTTAGCTACTGCTGTCCGAAGGCTCTTTAGTAAGGTGAAGCTGGGGATAGGCCCGGCTATAGAAGAAGGCTTCTACTATGACTTTGATTATCCTTTCACCCCAGAAGACCTGCCAAAGATAGAAGAGGAGATGAAGAAGATAGTAGAAGATGACCAGAGGTTTGAAAAGCGTGTGGTAAGCAAGGAAGAGGCAGAAAAATACTTGGCAGAAGACAACCAATCTTATAAACTTCAGCTACTCTCAGGGATTTTAGATGATGAGGTCTCCTTCTTTACAAATGGAGAGTTTTCCGACCTATGCAAGGGTCCACATATCTCATCAACAAAAGAGGTAAAGGCTTTTAAGCTCCTGAGAATAGCTGGGGCATACTGGAAGGGTGATGAAAAAAACCCAATGCTAACCAGAATCTATGGCATATCCTTTGAGAGCCAATCAGAGCTTGATGAATACTTAAGATTATTAGAGGAGGCAAAGAAGAGAGACCATAGAAAACTTGGCTCTGCTCTATCTCTATTTTCTATTTATGAAGAAGCAGGCTCCGGGCTTATCTTCTATCATCCACATGGAAAGGTTTTGGTTGACCAGATTATCCAATATCTAAAGGAGGAACACAGGAAAGAAGGATACCTTGAGGTAGCCACACCACACATAGGAAGGAAGGAGCTTTGGCAGACCTCAGGCCACTGTGATTATTACTCCGAGAATATGTATTTCATCAACAAAGAAAAAGAGGACTATGTCCTAAAGCCTATGAACTGCCCTGGCCATATCTTGATCTATAAAACAAGAACAAGGAGCTTTAGGGATTTACCCCTTAGATACTTTGAGCTGGGAACAGTCTATCGCTATGAAAGGACAGGGGTTCTGCATGGATTATTAAGGGTTCGTGGTTTCACCCAGGATGACGCCCATATCTTTTGCACCGAAGAGAAGTTGATGGATGAAATAGGAAGGGTGATACGATTCTTTCAAAGGATGCTCTCTTGTTTTGGTTTTAGTGAGTATGAGGTCTATCTGGCAACAAGACCCGAGAGATTTGTCGGAACAAAGGAAAGATGGGATATGGCTGAGGGAATTTTACAAGATGTGCTCAAAAAGGAAGGACTGCCATATACAATAGATGAAGGTGAGGCTGTCTTCTATGGACCAAAGATAGATGTGAAGCTCAAAGATTGCTTAAAAAGGTCCTGGCAGGGACCAACCATTCAGGTTGACTTTAATCTGCCAGAAAGGTTTGGGGTAGAGTATATCGGAGAGGATGGAAAACCCCATCAGCCAGTGATGATTCATCGGGTTGTGCTTGGAAGCATGGAAAGGTTTCTTGGGGCTTTAATAGAACACTACGAAGGCAAATTTCCTCTCTGGCTTTCACCTGTTCAAGTGAGAATAATGACTATCACCGATGCCGCAATAGAGTATGCCCATAAGATAAAGGATAGGTTCTTAATAGAAGGAATAAGGGTAGAGGCAGACTTAAAGGGAGAGAAGATAGGCAAGAAGATAGCAGAAGCTCAAGAGGAAAAGATTCCTTATATGGCCATTCTTGGAAAGAAAGAAGCAGAAGAAAACACTATAAGCCTTCGCCACAGGTCCAAAGGGGATATGGGCAAATTTGAGATCCCCAATCTTATTGAAATATTAAGGTGTGAAATAAAAGAAAAGAAAAGATGAAGCTTTTTCCAAATAAAATCTTGATGATAGAGGATAATCCGGATGATGTCATTATTACCAAAAGAATGATAGGAAAGACATCAGAGGAGTGCGAGATTGAGGTTGCCAGCACTGGAAAGGAAGGGATGGAGAGGCTTGAAAAGAGCGCCTTTGACTGCCTCCTTCTTGACCATAGACTACCTGATACAAATGCCCTTGAGTTCTTAAAGAAGGTTAGACAGGGCTATCCTCATCTTCCAGTCATTATCCTTACGGGTTTGCATGATGATCGGCTTCTGACTGGAGCACTAAAGCTTGGTGCAGTCAACTTTTTGACCAAAGATAAGATTGATGGGCTTTCTGAAGCTATCTTACAAGCAGTAGTCTCTGGCAGGAGAGCAGGCTTCTTAGATAAACAGGAATATGTCTATACAAAGCTGATTGAGTCAATGGGTGAGGGTCTGTTTAGCCTTGATATGCAAGAGACAATTGTCTTTGTCAACCAAAGAATGGCTGATCTTTTGGCATATTCTGAGGCTGAGCTTTTAGGTCAATCCATCTTTAGTCTCATCAAGAAGGACGAAACAAAGAGATGGGAAGAAGAGTATCAGGCGATAAAGCAAGGAAGAAGAAGAGGCTTTGAGATTGACCTTATCGGGAAAGCTAAAGAGGTGGTGCCTACACTTATCAACCTCACTCCATTATTTGATAATAAGGAAAGCTTTAATGGCAGTCTGGGGCTTGTGGCAGATCTATCTGAACTGAAGAGAATGGAGGCAAGGCTTCGAGAGAGTGAAAGGTTGACGGTTATGTCTCAGATTGCTGGAGAGGCTGTCCATGAGATTCGTAACCCTTTAAGTATAATCAGGACAGGGCTTTATCTTCTAAAGGGCTATATCCCCAAGAATGAAAAGACAGAGAGAAAGCTCTCTCAGATAGATGAGGCAATAACCAGGACGACCTCTTACCTTGAGGACCTTCTCTCCCTTTCAAGACCCCCTATCCTTAATGCAGAGATGATTGACTTAAAAAAGGCTATTGATCAGTCATTAGAAGAGATTCCGCCATACTTTCTCGCAAATATAATCTTAACCAAGAATATACAGGAAGGGCTTTTCATAGAGGCAGACTTGAATAGGCTAAAACAGGTCTTTGTTAATCTTATCAAGAATAGTTGTGAGATTATGAAGGCAGAGGGAATATTAGAGATTTCAGCTGAAAGAAGCCAGACCGAAGAGAGTGATTTTGTTCTTATAAGATTTGCTGATGCAGGACATGGGATTCCTGTAGAAAATTTTGAGAAGATCTTTGACCCATTCTTTACCACTAAAAGTAAAGGAACTGGCTTAGGTTTGGCTATCTGCAAGCGTATCGTTGAGGCTCATCAGGGAAAGATTGAGGTTGAAAGCAGGTTAAATGTAGGAACAAAATTTACGGTTAGACTGCCTATGAGGGTAACCGCTTAAGCCCATACATTAGGAGTGTCCGGAGATAAATCATTTCAAATGCTAAATTTGCAATTTGCAATGAATTTTATTCCCCTTTTCGGATACTACCTGAACACTTACCTATGAGGTTATAGAAGATTACAGTTTTTGGTAAGGGCTGTTGCTTTACAAGGATTATAACCTAACAACCTATAGCCTATCTATCTATCTCACCAAGGACAATATCAAGAGAGCCGATGATAGCTACCATATCAGCTATCATAACACCTTTTCCTATCTCAGAGATGCAGGAAAGATTGGCAAAAGAAGGGGTTCTAATACGCAATCGAGCTGGTTTATTTCCTCCATCTGAAACAATATAAAAGCCAAGTTCTCCCTTTGGGGCTTCAATGCTCAGAAAAGCCTCTCCTTTTGGCAATTCAAACCCTTCAGTCATTATATGAAAATGGTGGATTAATGCCGCTATCTCTGTCTTTACCCTCTCCTTCTTGGGCGGGATAACTTTAGGGCAATCTGCTAAAATTTCCCCATCTGGCAATCTTTCTAATGCCTGAGTGATAATCTTTACTGACTCCCTCATCTCATCAAGCCGGACAAGGTATCTGTCATACACATCACCAATACCCCGACCCTTTGGAACAACAAATTCAACCTCATCGTAGCAAGAGTATGGATTTACTTTTCTTATATCCCTATCTATACCAGAGCCCCGCAGGGTTGGACCAGTAAGCCCATAGCTTATAGCTGTATCCTTTGGGATGATACCTATATTCTGGGTTCTATTTAGCCAGATTGGGTTTTTGGTGAGAAGCCCTTCATACTCCTCTATCTTCTTGGGAAATATCTTTATAAAATCTGCTATCTGCTTTTTTAGCCCATCATCTATAGTATAAGGAACTCCGCCTATTCTGAAACAGGTTGTGGTAAGCCTTGCACCACAATAGCTTTCAAAAATATCAAGAATAAGCTCCCTCTCTCTAAAGGTATAAAGAAAAACAGTGTAGGCTCCAATATCTAAGGCATGGGTTCCAAGCCAGACAAGGTGGCTGGCAATTCTTGTCAGCTCAGCAATTATCATTCTGATATAAGAGGCTCTTTTTGGAACTTCCAAGCCTGCTAATTTTTCCACAGCAAGGCAATAGGCAAGGTTATTTGAAGGAGCAGCAATATAGTCTAATCTGTCTGTTATGGGAAGGAATTGGTGATAGGTCTTTGACTCAGCTAATTTTTCTATCCCCCGATGAAGATAGCCAATGTGTGGTTCGCAAGCAGTTATGGTCTCTCCATCAAGCTCAAGGACAAGCCTCAGCACCCCATGCGTTGATGGGTGTTGTGGCCCCATATTAAGGGTCATCTTATGAGTAGTCATCTTCTGGAAGTTAAGAGATAAGTAAGTGTTCAGCCATCAGCATCTTAAAAGCTGTCAGTAGTCAGCCATCAGCCCCGTTAAAAAAGATACTCCAATTTCCTAACAACTAACAACTGATAACTAACAACTAACAACTAACAACTAATTACGTCTTTGCCTTTGTCTTATCTGTGTGGAAACCACTATGCGCCCTAAAGACCCTTGTTGGAGAAAACTCACCTAATCTATGACCAACCATATTCTCAGTAATATAGACAGGGATAAACCTTTTTCCATTGTGGACAGCAAATGTATAGCCGACGAACTCTGGGGGAATTACAGACCTCCTTGCCCATGTTTTAATAGGCTTCTTATCTTGCCCCATCTTCTCTATCTTTTTAAGCAACTTTTCGTATATGTATGGACCTTTTTTTACTGATCTGCTCATTGCTTCCTCCTCTTGATGATAAACTTATCTTGTGGCTTGTTCTTCTTCCTTGTCTTTTTGCCCTTGGCTAAAAGCCCTTTTGAACTACAGGGATGCCTTCCTCCAGAAGTCTTTCCCTCTCCACCTCCCATAGGATGGTCATGTGGATTCTTTGCCACACCACGGACATGCGGCTTTTTGCCTCTTAATCTTGAGCGTCCAGCTTTACCAAAGTTTACATTCTCCCAATCAACATTTCCAACCCGGCCTATAGTAGCCATACATTCAAGCTGAATCAGCCTTACCTCTCCAGAGGGAAGTTTGATATGGGCAAAATCACCCTCTTTTGCCACAAGTTGAGCATATGCTCCAGCAGACCTGACTAATTGACCCCTGCTTTTTGGACGAAGTTCAATATTATGAATCTCCGTTCCAACAGGAATATCCTTTAGTTTCATAAAATTCCCTGGCAGTAACTTAGCTTCCTCTCCTCCTGATACCCAGTCTTCAGCTTTTAATCCAAGTGGGGCAATAATATACCTCTTTTCCCCATCAAGATAATGGAGAAGGGCAATGTTTGCTGAACGATTTGGGTCATATTCAATGGCTATCACCTTAGCGGCAATACCAATTTTATTGCGAGTGAAATCTACAATTCTAAGCCTTCTTTTTGCTCCACCACCCCTATGTTTGGCAGTTACTCGGCCAAGATTATTTCTGCCACCAGAGCTTTTTCGTTTGGCTAAAAGCCGCTTCTCAGGCTTCTTCTTGGCTACTTCACTAACCAAATAAGACATCCCTCTCATTCCTGGGGTAATGGGTTTGCACTTTCTTATAGCCATTTATACTCCTTCAAATATTCCGATAGTCTGATCCTTTGCCAAAGTGACTATCGCCTTTTTCACCTCGGGCTTTCTTCCCTCAATCCGACGCACCACTTTCTTTTTTCCTTGTTGCCTAAGAGTGTTCACAGCAATAACCTTCACAGAAAAAGCATTCTCAACAGCCTTTCTTATCTGAATCTTGTTTGCCTTTGGATTAACCTTAAAGATATACTTATTTTGCTGCCTAAGATAATGTGCTCTTTCAGTCAACAATGGCTCAATAATGATTTGATTAGCACTAAATTCCATAGAAGACGAATTATATGGAATAGATACCTTTTGTGTCAATAATTTTCTCTGATTCTATATGAAAGACTCATCCTATTCTTTTCAGATCCTTGCCAGCCACAAAGACAACGGTCTTATATCCTGGCACCTTAATGGGCTTATTTAATGAGATTATCCTACCAATCCTCTCTTTTCTCTTCTTTACCAAAAATGTCCCAAAGCCCCGCAGTTCAAGCCTTCCTTCTTCTTTCAAGATAGAAGATATGGCAGAAAGGACCTTCTCTACCACCATAAGACTCTCTGCTTGAGAGAAACCCAATCTTTCCTTTATAGTTTTAGATAAATCAAGTTTAGTCATTCTTTGGAACGATTACCCCACCTGAGACAACCAATTTATATCCCTCCTCAACGGATATATCAAGCGGAATTACATCTTCTTTTTGGACAATAATCAAAATTCCCTGGGCAAGAGCCAGAGCAAATGGAAGATAGACATTGATAAGCTCCTTATTTACAGCCGATTCCATCTTTTGGTTTACCTTTGAGGTGACAAGTCCAATGGAATATATTCCCTTCCTTGGGTATTCAACAAGAACTACCCGAATAAAACCTCCTTCTTGTTTATTTAGATTAACCAGCTCTACTAACTGTTTCACAGAGGTATAAAGATGACTTATCACTGGAAGATTCTTGACCATGCCCTCAGCCCATCTGAATATCCCTCTTTTTCCTACCCTCTCAGTGATATATCCTATAATTATAAGCAGAAGCACTGCCAAGAAGATTCCTGCAAAAAAATCAAAAGAGTTGGTTAAAAACCCTTCTTTTACCTTAAAAATCTTAGAGAAAGGCATGCTCAAAAATCTGTTCAATATAGAAAGAGAGAAGGCCACAACAGCAATGGTTGCAGCAATAGGAATAACAGCAATCAAACCTGTAATGAAGTATCTCTTTGCTTTTCTCATTACATAAAATTACAATTTATAATCCCTTTTTGTCAAGGACTTATACCGAAAATCGTAACTATTTACCGAGATTGATAATTTTGCAATGAATTCCCTTTTTACTTAGTTGTTGCTTCACTTTTAGATGGGTAAATAGTTACAATAAAGGGGATATGGGGATAAGAAAGATAGGGAGATAGATTTTATCTCCAATATCCCCATAATCTCCTTATCTCCTTTTCTTACTATGGTGTAAGAGATGTTTTTAGCCGTCGGGACAAGAGTAGCCACACCCTATAACAACCTCTTCAATCCCAATTGACAAAAGATGGTTGAGGTATTATTATTATAGGTTGTGAAGACAAGGTCTATTATTTTGGGGATAGTCTTCTTTGGAATCTCCCTCTTATTTTTTATTGCTATCTTTTCCTTCTGGAATGTCCGACCTGTTGATTGGACAAACGGGTTTTCACAAAGGAATATCATCGGCCCTGTTGGAGCCTATATTGCTACCAGCCTTATCTTTCTCTTTGGAATAGGAAGCCTCTTTATTCCTGCCTTTCTTCTCTTAGTGGGTTTGGATATAGTGATGGAGAAGCCAAAAAGCCCTATTCTAAGGCTTTTTGTAGGAATAATATTCCTTTTCCTCCTCTCTATCCTTGCTTCACCCCTATCAAATCCATCATTAGAGTTTAAGATAACAGGTGGAGGATGGGTAGGGTTTAAGCTGGGAATGTTTCTTCTCTTCCTGCTCAATAAAGTTGGTTCTTATATTGTGGTGATAAGCCTTTTTCTTATCTCTTTGGTTTATCTTACAGATGGCAGGCTCTTTTCTTTTATTGGCAGTCTCTTTTCTAAGAGGGAGAAAAAGAAAAAACCTGCACCAAAGGTAGTGGTAAGGGGTGTGGAGGAAAAAGAAGAGAAAGAGCCAAAAGAGAAAAAACTGCCGCAACTACCAGAGGTGAAACCAAGCCCTCAAAGATTAGAAGGCTATGAGTTTCCTCCCCTATCCCTGCTCTCTGACCCTCATCATATCTCAGAGAAGGAGCAGAAAGAAGACCTGCTTTCCCTATCAAAGCAATTAGAGGAGACACTCTTCCAGTTCAAGATAGAGACAAAGGTTGTCTGTATAAACAGGGGGCCTGTAGTCACCTCCTTTGAGATTCAGCCTGCGCCTGGGGTGAGAATAAGCAGCATCTCATCCTTAGCCGATGATATTGCCTTAGCCTTAGCTGCTATTGCTGTCAGGATTGAGGCGCCCATTCCAGGAAAACAAGCAATCGGCGTAGAGATTCCAAACAGAAAACCAGACAGGGTCTTTCTAAAAGAGGGGCTTACCTCTTCAGCCTTTTCTAAAGAGACAGGAAACCTCTTGTTTTACTTAGGAAAGGATGTGCGGGGCGAGGATATACTTGTTGACTTGACAGAGATGCCCCATTTACTTATTGCTGGTGTTACTGGCTCTGGAAAGAGCGTCTGCCTTGCCTCTATCATTACCAGCCTTATTTATCGCTCTACACCCAATGATGTAAAATTGATGCTCATAGACCCAAAAAGGGTTGAAATGACGGTATTTTCAGGTATTCCACACCTTCTTACACCTGTAATTGTGGAGTCAAAGAAGGCGGTTATTGCCCTTCAATGGCTTATTAGGGAGATGGAGGATAGGTATAAGAGCTTCTCTGAAGCAGGTGTCAGAGATATTACTGGCTTCAGAAAGAAGGAGCAGTTGCCATATATTGTTGTGGTCATAGATGAGCTTTCTGACCTTATGGTTATCTCAAGTCAGGCCTGTGAAGAGACCTTAATAAGGCTTTCTCAAATGGCAAGGGCTGTCGGTATTCATCTTGTGATTGCCACCCAAAGACCATCTGTAGATGTGATCACCGGGATAATCAAAGCAAACTTTCCTTCCCGTATAGCCTTTCAGGTCTTTTCCAAGATAGATTCAAGGACAATCCTTGATATGATGGGAGCAGAGAAGCTCCTCGGAAAGGGCGATATGCTCTACTTTCCAGCAAGTGCACCAAAGCCAATAAGGGCACAGGGCGCTTATGTATCCCTTTCAGAGATAGAGAAGGTCTGTGGGTTTATTAAGGCTTGTGAGACAGAGGTTTTAGGAGAGAAACTTGAATTTGAGCAGATAAAGGAAAGGGTAGAAGAAAAAGAAGAGGAATTGAATGATGAGATGTATGAGAAGGCATTGAGTATTGTAGGTTTGACAGGCTATGCCTCAACCTCTATGATTCAAAGGAAGCTGAAGATAGGCTATAACCGAGCAGCCAGCCTCTTAGAGAAGATGGAAGAAGAGGGAATAGTCGGTCCCCCTGATGGCTCAAAGCCAAGAGAGATATTAGTTGATATAAAGGAGATGAGAAGATAAATTTATACCGAGAATAAATTGAGTTTGTAATAAAAGATAAAATAGTCTATAGTCTATATAAACTTACAATACTTAAAAAGTTTTTGGTAAGAACTGTTGCTTTCTTGGTATAAAAGGAGGTGTTAAAATGAAAAAGGGATTTTGCTTAGGGTTAGTGGTAGTGTTGATTGGAGGAGTTGTCGGGGTTTGTTATGGGGAGGAGGATACAGCTACTTTGCAATCAAAGGTAGATCGGTTGACAAAGGAGAAAGAGGGGTTGTTGGAAAAGTATCAGGTGATGATGGAAAAGAGGCTCAAGGAGACTGAAGCCAAAGAGGAGCTGACTGAAAGGTTCACAAAGGAACAAGAGAAGACTAAAGCCCTTGAACAGGATTTAGCCAAGAAACAGGCCACAATAGATGAGTTAAAAAAGAAGCTATCAGATTTAGAGGTGCAGTTGGCAGATTATGAGAAGGATAAACAGCTCATCATCCAGCTTAAAACCTCTCTCAGTCAAGAAGGCTCCAAGACAAAGGAGCTTGAGACAAAACTCGCTGAAAATAAGAATCTTTTAGAAGAAAGGCAAACAACTATTGACTCTTATAAGCAGAAAGAGGTTGAGATTTCAGAGCTGAAAGCGTCTTTGACTGAGCAAAAGATAAAAGAAGAAGAGCTTTTGGCGGACTTAAAGAAGAAGATCTCTGAGAATGAGGTTGCTCTATCTGAATCTGAGACAAAGACAGCTAAAGCAGAAGAAATTAGGAAAGAATTAGAGGAAGAAAAGAGGTTGGCTAATGAAAAGAAAGCATTAGAAGCAGAGTGGCAACTCAAGGAAGCAGAAAGGCTCTTTGCCTATGCCACAAATCTTTACCAGACCAAAGAGACTCTCTTATTTGCCGTTTCCGAGTTGAACAGGTATGTGGAGAACTATCCGCTTGGAAAGGAGGCAGATAAGGCTATATTTATGACTATGGAGGCTTATGATGAACTTAAAAATTCTGCTTTCTCTTCTGCGGCTTTCTTAAATCTATTTTACCTTTATCCAGAAAGCCAGTTTGTCACAAAGGCAAAGGAGAGGATAGAAAAGCTTGCTAAGCAGAAAGAATATAAGGAGTTGCTCAATGAGATAAGAACAATATCTGTAAGTTCCGTAGAACCAAGGGAAAAAAGATTTTTTGACTATCTAATCTATTTGAATAAGATAGCAAATCCTAAATTTTGCGACTACCTCTTGTCCCAAGCCACAACCTTTCTTACCCAATACCCAGAGAGTAAGTTTGCTTCCTCTGCTCAGACTATAATTGGAGATTTGTTGGTTAAGACGAATAAAGATTATGAGGCTATCTCGTCATATCTTAAAGTTATCTATCTGTATCCTGATTTTTCTTCTCTGGCAGAGGTATATTTTAAGATAGGTATGGTCTATCAGAAGCAACTAAAAAAGTATAAACAGGCAATAGATGTTTATCAAGAGGGGATAAAAAAATTTCCAGACTCTCCTTTATCTTCCCAATACCTTTTTGTTGTAGCAAACCTTTATCAGGAGGAACTGAAGGCATACCCTGAAGCACTAACAACTTATCAGCGAATAGTAGATGAATACCCGCAGGCAGAAAATGCGCCCTTGTCTTTGGAGAAAAAGGCAAATCTTTGCATCAAGCTAAAGAATTATCAAGAGGCTATCAGCGCCTTCAATCAATTGGCCACAAAGTATAGTAAGAGCGAAAAGGCACCCTTTGCCCTCAACTCTATGGGTGAATACTATGAGGGGATAAAGGACAATAGAAGCGCTATCTCAGTTTATAGAAAGCTGGCTAAGGAGTATCCAGGCTGTCAGTTTTCTTGCGGAAAGCTCTTTTTAGCAGGAAAATTGGCTAAGGATGAGCTCAAAGATACAAATATGGCCATAGAGATATATAAAGAGGTTGTGAATCAATTTCCAGGGACAAAGGAAGCAGAATCTGCCCAAAAATTTATATCAGAGCTGAAAAAGTAAGGCTCTTAATACTAAAAATTGAGTATAGCACCTATTAACCAAAAGTTCTCGTCTTTTTCCTTATCTTTTGAATGTAGA
>JASEHO010000169.1 GCA_030018505.1 bacterium | reverse complement strand
TGAGCTTAATGGTAAACTTTTAGAGTTTATTGACGATTATAACCAAAATAAAAGACTTAAGAAATTAAACTACCAAACACCGGCTCAATACTTAAAAGAAAATAAGAATATTACACTACAACGTATCGTTAGCTAACAGGTATTGAGTTAAAAACAGAAATTGAGGACTGTTGCTTTCTCGGTATGTTCTATTAGAGGAGATTATCTTTCATCCATTCAACCTGGAGACTGAGTCCTGCTGATAAATCATATTTAGGTGACCAAAAAAGCTCTTTCTTGGCCTTAGTTATATCAGCTGATGTATCCTGAACATCGCCCTTTTGCTCTGCTCCTATCTCTATCTTTAGGGGTTTTCCAATAGCCTTTTCTATCTCTCGCACTGCCTCTAATAGGGTTATTCTATAACCTCCACCAATATTGAATGCGCCACAAAGATTAGATTCAGCAGCCAGAATATTGGCTGAGACAATATCTGAGATAAAGGTGAAATCCCTTGTCTGCTTGCCTGAGCCATAAATCTCAATCTCTTCTCCTTTTAATCCTGCTTTTATGAACCTATGAAAGGCCATATCTGGTCTTTGTCTTGGCCCAAAGACTGTGAAGTATCGTAAGGAGATGGAAGAAAGCCCATAATTTTGCTGATAGAGGCTTACTAAGTTTTCTGCGCAAAGCTTGGTAGTTCCATATGGAGAAAGGGGATTGAGTAGGGTATCTTCTCTGGCTGGAAGAACCTCTACTGTTCCATAGACAGAAGAAGAAGAGGCATAGACAAACCTTGGTAGCTTACTCCTTATAGCCTCTTCCAAAAGCCTTTGGGTAGCAAGGATATTGCATTTGACATATATTTCAAACTCTTTTCCCCAGCTTTTTCTAACGCCAGCCTGAGCTGCCTGATGGAAGCAACAATCTACCCGAGAGAGAATCTCTGAAAGATCAGTCTCCAAAATATCAGCCTGAATAAAGGAAAATTTCTTCTCTTCTCTAAGGCTTTCTATATTTTTCTCCTTTATCTTCCTCGGATAGTAATCTGTAAAAGAGTCAATGCCAATAACGGAATCTCCTCTCTTTATAAGCTCACAAGCTAAATGAGAGCCAATAAAACCTGCTACACCCGTAACCAATGCCCTCATCTTCCCATCCCCCTGTAATCAAAACCTAAAGCCTTCATCTTTTCTGGCTCAAAAATATTCCTTCCATCAATAATGATAGGATTTTTGAGGAGGCTCTTAATCTTTTTAAGATCTATCTTTTTTATCTCATCCCATTCTGTCAGGATAAGAAGTATGTCAGAGTCGGAAGCTGCCTCATAAGGTGTTTTTACATAAACCACCTCTTTTGGAAGAACCTTCTTTGCTTTTTCTGTCGCCTCTGGGTCGAACGCCTTGATTTTTGCCCCTTGGGCAAGTAAATCTTTGATAATATCAATGGATGGAGCGTTTCTCATATCATCTGTCTCTGGCTTAAAGGAAAGACCCAAAACCCCAATCTGCTTCTCATTGAGAACCCACAATACCTCTTTCACCTTAGAGACAAACCTTTTCTTCTGATTTTCGTTTATCTCCCTTACTGCCTTCAGGAGCTTAAAATCATAACCATAACCTCTGGCAATGTGAATAAAGCCAGCTACATCCTTTGGAAAACAACTGCCACCATAGCCTATGCCTGGTTTTAAGAAATCCTTTCCAATCCTTGGGTCTAATCCCATTCCCTCCACTACCTTCAAGACATCAGCACCTGCTTTTTCGCAGACCTCACTTAAGGCATTAGCAAAGGAGATCTTTGTTGCCAAAAAGCTGTTTGAGGCATGTTTGATAAGCTCAGCGCTCTTTATATCAGTAACTAAGATTGGTGCATTAAAGGGTTGATATAGCTTTTTCATCATCTTCTCTGCTCTCTCACTACCAAGACCTATCACAATTCTATCAGGATTCATAAAGTCTGAAATGGCAGACCCCTCTCTTAAAAACTCAGGGTTTGAGACAACATCAAATTCAACTTTATGGAGATTGTAAAGCCCGATTGTTCGCTCAACCTTCTCCCCTGTCTCAACAGGAACTGTGCTTTTGTCAACAATGACCTTATATTCCTTCATACACTCGGCTATGTTTCTGGCTACCCTCTCAACATACATAAGGTTTACTGCGCCTGTAGGAAGTGGTGGAGTGCCTACACAGATAAAGATTATCTCTGATTCATTAACAACATTAGAAATATCAGTGGTAAAAACCAACCTCTCTCTATTTTTAGAAAGAAGCTCAGAAAGCCCATTTTCATAGATTGGAGATTCTCCATTCCTTAATCTGGCTATCTTCTCCTCATCGCTATCCATACAGAAACAAGAGTTCCCGACCTCTGCCAAACAGGCCCCTGTTACCAACCCTACATATCCTGTGCCAATAATACCTATCTTCATTTTTGAAATGATAAATGCTAAATTTGCAATTTGCTAGTGAAATTTCTTATTATCCT
>JASEHO010000168.1:1626-2475 GCA_030018505.1 bacterium | reverse complement strand
TTAGCTATGGAATTTTCTCTGGCTTTTGCTATGGAATTTATTATAGCGTTGAGGACCCCCCAGAAAATACTCTCTAACTCTTCTCTGTCCTTTGTGGTTATAAAAATCTCTGTGGAAAGTGTGACCGCTGACATTGACAAAGACATTTTTTTATTTTTATAATTGTTGTTGCAATATTTTTTATAATTGTTATAATATAATGATAGACAATTTTTTAATTTATTATGGTAATATATAGAATCTTAAAAATAAACAGGAGGAAAAAATGAAAAAGTTTGTTGGTTTTGTTGGGATTTTAGGGGTTTTGTTTGGGTGTGGTAAAATAGCAGAGGCGGCAACACTAACTGTGCCAGTACCCTATTCAACCATTCAGGAGGCTATTGATGCGGCAGCAAATGGGGATACGGTATTGGTGAATAATGGAACATATCTTGAAAACATCAACTTCAACGGCAAGGCAATCACTGTCCAATCCATAAATGGTACTAGCACCATCATTGACGGCAATGCCAACGGCAGTGTAGTAACCTTTAGCACTAATGAAGGTGCTAATTCGGTGCTCGTAGGATTTACCATTACTAATGGTTCAGCGACCTACGGCGGTGGGATTTATTGCTACTTCTCCTCGCCTACAATAACTAATTGTCTCATCAGCGGCAACTTGGCTGACTACGACGACGGCGGAATTTATTGCTACTGGTACTCCTCGCCTATGATAACCAATTGCTTCATCGGTAGCAACTCGGCGAGCTACGGCGGCGGGATTCATTGCTCGGGCTCCTCCTCGCCTACGATAACCAATTGCTTCATCGGCAGCAACTCGGCGGACAACGGCGGCGGTGGGATTTG
>JASEHO010000168.1:1209-1532 GCA_030018505.1 bacterium | reverse complement strand
GATTTGTTGCGACTACTCCTCGCCACAGATAACCAATTGCTTCATCGGCAGCAACTCGGCTACCTCCGGCGGCGGGATTTATTGCTGGAACTCCTCACCTACAATAACCAATTGCACCATCGGCAGCAACTCGGCTACCTCCGGCGGCGGTGGGATTTGTTGCGACTACTCCTCGCCACAGATAACCAATTGCTTCATCGGCAGCAACTCGGCGGGCAACGGCGGCGGGATTTGTTGCTACTTCTCCTCGCCTACGATAACCAATTGCACCATTAACGGCAACTCGGCGAGCTACGGCGGCGGGATTTATTGCTACAGCTCCT
>JASEHO010000168.1:0-1113 GCA_030018505.1 bacterium | reverse complement strand
TCCTCGCCTACGATAACCGATTGCTTCATCAGTAACAATATGGCTAACTACTACGGCGGCGGGATTTGTTGCGACAGCTCCTCGCCTACGATAACCGATTGCTTCATCAGTAACAATATGGCTAACTACTACGGCGGTGGGATTTGTTGCTACAACTCCTCGCCGACGATAACCAATTGCACCATCAGTAACAACTCGGCGAAATACTACGGCGGCGGGATTTATTGCTGGAACTCCTCGCCAACAGTAACAAACAGCATCCTCTGGGAAGATAGTCCAGGGGAAATCTATTTAGATGTCAGTTCCTCCATAAATATCACCTACTCTAATATCCAGGGAGGTTATGCAGGAGAAGACAATATCAATACTAACCCATTGTTTGTAGGTGGCGGTGATTATCACCTGACTGCCAGCTCACCCTGCATAGACAAAGGCTCAAACGACGCTGTTCCTACATGGCTCACTACCGATTTAGATGGCAATCCAAGGATAGTAAATGGCATTGTTGATATGGGTGCTTATGAATTTCAGGGAACCTCAACCCAACCCAGTATAACTGTCATTCCTAACCAGGGCTATGTGGGAAGCATAGTAACTGTTCAGGGATCAGGGATTAGTGAACAGGGATTAGTGAGGATAGATTTCGGTACGCACCAGACAATCACAACCACAGAGACCACAGAGAACGGCACATTCTCGGTAACCTTCATTTGCGACAACCAACCCATCGGTACCAAAACAATCACCGTCTCCTCCGGTTCTTTACTTCTAACTTCTAACTTCTTACTTCTTGCTTCTCCTGGCACCATCACCGGCAATATCTCTTATACAGGCACAAAGACAGGTATTGCTTATGTTGTGTATTCTACTGACCCATTCTTTGAAGGAGGACCGGAAATAGGTAGTACATTTTCTGTTTCTGGTGCAGGAAGTTATTCATTTACTCTTGGTGCTCTTCCTGTTGATACTTATTACATTGCCTGCTGGTTTGATGCAGAGCCACCTTATGGCTGGAATACATCACCAATGCCTGGAGATGTTTTAGGCTTGCATGGTGGCACCATTACGATTATTGATGGGGAAGTTAAGATTACTGGTACTCCTACTCCTGTA
>JASEHO010000167.1 GCA_030018505.1 bacterium | reverse complement strand
TTGGCTATGGAAAAAAGTCTGGCGCAAGCTATGGAATTTTACTTGACTTTGAGGTTCTCCTTATCTTCTCCTACCAATAACTAAGCGGTTACTATCCCACCTATTTTTTTAATAGACAAGAAGAATTGGGATTGATATAATAAGAATATGTTTTTGAACTCATTGTTCAGCCTGTTTTCAAATGATATGGGCATAGACCTGGGAACAGCCAATACCCTTGTCTATGTGAGGGGTGAAGGGATTGTCCTTTGCGAACCATCTGTTGTGGCTATCAATAGGGAAAATAAAGAGGTTTTAGCTGTTGGAAATGATGCTAAAAGGATGCTTGGAAGGACCCCGGCAAGCATTGTTGCTATCCAACCCTTAAGAGATGGTGTGATTGCTGACTTTGAAGTAACCCAGCAAATGATCCGATACTTCATTCAAAAGGTGCACAACCGAAGAACCTTTGTCAAACCAAGGGTAGTGATTGGAATCCCTTCTGGAATCACAGAGGTTGAAAAAAGGGCTGTGGTTGAAGCCGCAGAACAGGCAGGAGCCCTTGAGGTCTATCTTATTGAAGAGCCTATGGCCGCAGCAATTGGGGCAAACATTCCTGTCCATGAGCCATCAGGAAATATGATTGTTGACATTGGCGGAGGAACCACAGAGGTGGCTGTCATCTCCTTAGGAGGAATGGTGGTCTGTAAATCTATAAGGATTGCCGGTAATGAGATGGATGAAGCCATTACTCAGTATGTGAGAAAGGCACATAACCTTCTCATAGGAGATAGGACATCTGAAGAGATAAAGATAAACATCGGTTCAGCTTATCCCTTGCCTCAAGAGACGGTTATGGAGATAAAAGGCAGAGATGCAATCTCAGGCTTACCAAGAACACTCAAGGTTGCATCTGATAAGATACGAACAGCATTAAAAGAGCCTATCAATTTTATTGTTGAGGTGATAAAGAGCGCATTAGAAGAGACACCGCCTGAACTTTCTTCAGATATTGTTGACAAAGGCATCATTATGGCTGGTGGAAGCTCTCAACTAAAAAAGTTAGATGAACTTATTAAGCAAGAGACAGGGTTGAATGTTACTGTAGCTGAGGACCCATACACCTGTGTAGCTATCGGCACAGGAAAATACCTTGAGGAATTAAAAAATATCCGCAAGGCAAGAAAGAGGATAGGAGGTCAATGGCTAACCTCTACTTCAAGAAGGTAAAAATCCTTGCCATTATTCTTCTTGCCATTATTTTGCTCATCACCAATCCAACCTCTATTCGCAAAACCTTACAGGCTATAGCGATTCCCATTGAAACATTAGGAGCAAAGTTAAGGGGTTCATCTGGTAGCCTTTACAATGCGCTTAAAGAGAATGAGAGGCTAAAAAAAGAGAATGAAAGGCTAAAAAGCCAGACAGGAAGACTCGCAGATAAATTAGCAAGGAAAGAAGAAGTCTCCAGAGAAAATGAAAGGTTGAGAGAGATTTTAGATTATAAAGAAAAGGTAGGCAGAAAGATAGTTGTAGCTAATCTTTTGGGATATGACCCAGCCTCTCTCCTCTCAACTATAATTATAGACAGGGGAACAGATGATGGTCTCCGGAAGGGTCTTTGTGTCGTTACCATAAAAGAAGAAAAAGAGCTTCTTTTAGGCAGGATAATTGATGTATTCCATTCATCCTCTATTGTTCTTCTTGTTACAGATAAAAGCTCCCTTATTCCAGTAATGCTTGTTGAAACTGGCGAAAAGGGTATTTTGGTTGGAGCAGACGGAGAACCCTCCCTTGCCTTTATTGAAAGCCACATAGACCCAAAGCCAAAAGAGGATGTGATAACCATAGAAGATAGGGATATTCCGAGTGGAATTTTGATAGGTAAGCTCGGAAAGATTGGACCAAAGAAGATAGGGCTATTCAGGGAGATAAAAGTAAGGGTTGGCTTTGATATTAGTCAGCTGAGAGAGGTCCTGGTGATTGTCCGATGAGAAAGCTTATCTATATTCTTATAGCTGTCTCATTCTGTTTCTTGCTTCAGGCAGTCTTTCCTGATCTCTTTTTATTATTCAAAGCAAGACCGGATTTTCTTCTGATTATAGTTGTCTTATTATCACATTCTTTCTCTTGTCCATCTGCTGGATTATTTGGGCTTGCTTGTGGGCTTTTGCAAGATGCAGTGGGAATTGCCAGACTTGGAACAAACGGCCTTGCCAAATCTATTATCGCTATCTCTGTAAACCTCATAAGCCAGAAAATCTATCCAAATAAGGTAGAGATTCAGTTTGTCATCCTTTTTTTTGCTACCCTTATCCAGGGAATTATCCTTTTCTTTGTTGGAATAGTCTTTCAGCAATCTTTCCCTTCAATCTCTTCTCTCCTCATAGAAGGTTTGTATAATGGTATTTTTGGGGTATTAACCTGGAGGTTATTAAAGGCTATGTAACTATTTACCCATTTGAAGTGAAGCAACAACCAGGTAAAAAGGGAATTCAT
>JASEHO010000166.1 GCA_030018505.1 bacterium | reverse complement strand
GGAAAGAATAAACTTGCGGCAGAAATTTGGCTGGCAAAGGCAAAAGACGACCTTGCCTTTGCAAAAGCTGGTTGGCAGAAAAGTAAAATAGCATCTGTTACCTGCATCTTATCTCAGCAGGCAACAGAGAAGGCATTGAAAGCCCTTTTAGAATTAGAAAACATCAATATAGAGAAGACACCCTCCCTCAAAACACATAGATTGATTGATCTAATTGAGGAATGTAAGAAATATTACCCTCAAAAGATTGAAGCCTTTATTGATGATTGTGAGAAATTAACCGTTTATTATTTTGATAGATACCCGACTGAAATTCCTTTGGCTCTAAGTGAAGAGGATGCTACATTTGCCCTGAACACAGCAGATGAGATTCTACAATTTGTAAATGAAATAATATCAAGGGATCTTTAGTTTAAAGCTTTTTAGAGGAGATAAAAGAATGATAACACTAAACATTGACGGAAAAGAGATTGAGATAGAGGATGGTGCCACTATTTTAGAGGCGACTGAGAAGGCAGGGGCGAATGTGCCCACTCTCTGCTATGATAAGAGGCTTGCACCTTTTGGTGCTTGTAGAATCTGCCTGGTTGAGTTAGAGGGTACAAGGACAAAGTTCACCCCTTCCTGCACCACACCAGCAACTAATGGTATGGTGGTGAGAACCACTTCCCCTGCTCTTATTAAGGCTCGTAGAACCATTTTAGAGCTTTTGCTTATCAATCATCCACTTGACTGCCCTGTCTGCGATAAGGCTGGAGAGTGTAAATTGCAAGATTTGGTTTATGAATACGGTCTCTCAGAGAATAGATTTAAGAAAGATATGTCTAACCTTCCTATAGACTACAAAAGCCCTCTTATTGAGAGAAACCTGAATAGGTGCATCCTGTGTGGAAAGTGTGCCAGAATCTGCGATGAGATTCAAGATGTGGCTGAGGTATCCTTTGTTAATCGGGGAATGAAGGCAAAGATTGGCACAGACTTTGATAGATCCTTAGACTGCGAATTCTGCGGACAGTGTATTGACATCTGTCCAGTAGGAGCACTTACCTCCAAGCTATTCAAGTTCAAGGCAAGGGTCTGGGAGCTTACAGATAAAGATATTATCTGTCCCTATTGCAATGTTGGTTGCAACCTCACAGCAAGAAGCAGGGATGGAAGAATTCTGAAGATAGATGCCAAAGAAAGCGGCGTGAATGAAGGGGGTGTTTGTGTCAAGGGACATTTTGGGTTTGATTATATCTATGCAGAGGATAGGCTTACCCAACCACTAATCAAGAATAATGGCAAACTTATACCGTCTTCCTGGGATGAGGCGTTCAATCTTATGGTGAGCAAGTTTTCCATGCTAAAAGGTCAAGTGGGCATGCTTGTTTCACCGAGACTAACGAATGAGGAGATATACACAGCTAAAGAGTTTATGAACAATCTTCTTGAGGGTCATATAGCTTGCGCCGAAGGTCTGGAGCATCTCTCTGCTTTATCTGAAACAGGTCTTTCATTGGGCGAACTTAAAGAGATAAAGAATTCTGACTGTATTATGCTCTTTGCTTGTCTATCCGAAACTAATCCTGTCGCAGGCATAGCTATCAATTATGCTGTCAAGAGAAAAGAGGCAAACCTCATTGTCATTAGCCCAATAAAAATTAAGGAAAGCAAGTTGGCCAAAGATGAGCTGCTTATTGCCCCGGGTCAAGAGATAACTATTATAAATGAGATAATGGCAGAAATTATCAGGCAAAACTGGCAGGATTCAGCTTTTATTAATGATTGCACAGAGGGTTTTGAGCCACTTAAGGAACAGGTAACAAGATATACAGAAGAAGGGTCTGGCGTGTCAAAAGAGGCTATCCTCTCTGCTGCCAGGCTCTATGTTGAAAGCAAGAATCCTTGTATCATTTTATCATCCCCTACACCTGATTTAGTAAGGGTAGCAGGCTCCCTACTTCTTCTTAAAGGAAAGACAAGGCTACATCTTTTGGGCAAAAGAAGCAATGAGGTAGGTGCTTTTGATATATTGGGTGATAGAGATAGAGCTTTTATAAGCTCTGCCAGGGGATTGTTTCTCATAGGCTCTGAGCTTCCTAATGAAGCTTTGCAGAATAAGGAGTTTATCGTTGTCTCAGACCTCTATCTTACTGAAACAGCGAGTATGGCTGATGTGGTTTTACCAGCAACTGCAAGCTTAGAGAAAAAAGGCACATTTACTAACTTCGAAGGTCGCATCCAGCAGACAGATACGGCATCCAATCCTCCTTGTGGAGCCAAGTCTGATTTAGAGATAATCTCTCAGATTGCTCTAAAAATGGGATTTGAGCTCCCGAAGTTTAAGGAGATAGAGAAGCGTGAATTCAAAAAAGGCAACTTTCTTCCAACGCAAGCAAAGGATATAAAAATTTCTTCGGATTACCCCTTAAGGCAATCAAGATTCCATTCAGGCAAGATTTCGCAAAGGTCTAAAGCCTTGATGGAGGTATCAAAATAAGTAACCGCTTAAGCCTATACATTAGGGGTGTCCGGAGATAAATCATTTCAAATTT
>JASEHO010000165.1 GCA_030018505.1 bacterium | reverse complement strand
AATTTTGGCTTACAATAGCTAATCTGACTTAAAGGGTGCGAAATATCGGAAATTGTTATTTTCTAATAAAGCTTCCCCTTCTGATACATCTTGAGGAAACAATTTCTGGTTACTTCCTCTTTCCATATTCAAGATATACTATTGGGTAAGTGCCGTGTTCCTTCTTCACCGTCTCAATTGATAACTGAGGGATTGCAAAAAGGGCATAATTTTTCTTGCTTTTTCAGTTCCTTTATTTATAAACTGTTTTAGCTCCTTTCGTTAGTCCAGATTTAAGAAATTCTCTGTGGTTAGTTTTTGACAGAAGTCGTTAGGAGGAAAATATGGGAATAAAACATTTGAATACAAAAAAGGCAGTTAATGCCCAGAATAAGAAAGCAAATCTTGGTCTGGATATAGACCTTTCAAAGTTCAAACAAAAAACCTCAGAAGTAAAGGGGCTAACCTCTTTGGAGGAGCTTCAGCCAGATATAGCTGAAAGTGCCAGAGGGGTGGGTATAGTAGAAAATGAGGATTCTCGATCTGGAAGCTTCTTTCAGGTTGACTCTTCTGTGGTCTTTTCCTGCCATAAAAGAGAGGTAGAAGGCTTAGAGGTGCTAAGTACCCAAGAATCCCTTAAAAGGTATGATTGGCTCAAGGATTACTATTACAAGGTTGTAGAGGTAGATGCAGATAAATATACTTTTGAAGCTCATCTTCAAAAAGGAGGAGGCTATTTTATCCGAGCAAAGTCAGGAGTCAAATTAACCTTACCTGTCCAGGCCTGCTTATTCATTGGCACAGAAGGCTTGCTTCAGGCTGTCCATAATATCATAATTGCCGAAGAAGGCTCAGAGCTTCATATCATCACTGGTTGCACAACCCATCCATTAGTCTCCTCTGGAATGCACATCGGTATCTCAGAGTTCTATATAAAGAAAGGGGCAACTGTCACCTTTACGATGATCCATAGCTGGGCAGAGGATGTAGATGTCAGACCAAGAACAGGTGTTATAATTGAAACAGGCGGAAGGTTCATCAGTAATTACATCTGCAGAAAGCCAGTAAGGAGCTTGCAGATGTATCCTGTTTCATATTGTGTTGGTGAAGGAGCAAGGGTCAGATATCACACCCTAATTTATGGCTCAAAGAACTCCTCTATTGATGTTGGAGGAAGGATTGTGCTTTCGGCTAAAGACTGTCGGGCTGAGATAACTTCAAGGATAATTGCCAAGGACCAAAGCCAAATAACTGCCAGAGGACACCTGATAGGAGAAAAACCTGAGACTAAGGCACACCTTGATTGTCGGGGTCTTCTTCTGAGTGATACGGCAAGCATCCATTCTATCCCAGAGCTTTCTGCAAAGGCACAGGGATGCGAGCTATCCCATGAGGCGACTGTTGGAAAGATTGAAGAGGATCAGCTATGCTATCTGATGAGCAGAGGGTTGACTTGTGATGAAGCAACAGCTCTGATTATTAGGGGATTTTTGGACCCAGAGATTCCAGGTCTGCCTATTCATTTGAAGCAAGAGATAAGAAAGACAATAGAACTAATCTCTGAAAAGGCGATGTAGGTTAAAAGGTTAAAATGGGTATAAAAAATAGGTAACACTTTACTCATTTCATTTGAAGTATGGTAATCAGATATTTTTTGTAGTTTTTGGAAAGAAATCATGGAGATACCTTTTTATGCTTGCCTTAAGCCTCAGAATTGCTTGTGCATGGAGTTGACATATCCTTGACTCAGTAAATCCTAAGACCTCTCCTATCTCTTTTAAGACCAAATCCTCATAGTAATAGAGGGCTATCACCTCTCTCTCTCTTTCTGGAAGCCTTCTTATGGCTTCTACCAACTTCTTTTGTATCTCTTGTTTTTCTGTTATTATCTCTGGAGATTGTTCTTCTGGCCCCTCAATTGTATCAACACCCACAACCTCACTCTCATTCTCTCCTATATACCATACCTCATCTAAAGAGACATGAGTAGTTCCAGCAAATTCAAGCAACATATTAGTAAACTCTTTTTTGTCAATACCAAGTTCTGCGCAAACCTCCTCATCTGTAGCCGGTCTATTGTATCTTGTCTCAAGGCTGATATATGCTTCCTCAAGCCTCTTCATCTTTCTTCTCATAGTCCTTGGAAGCCAGTCAATAAGCCTTAATTCATCGATAATCGCACCCTTTATTCTGGGAATGGCATAGTGCTTAAATTGAGTTCCTTCTTCTTTGCTCTTTTTGAAATCAAACTTTTCAATGGCGTCTATTAACCCAATAATTCCATAACCCACAAGGTCATCATATTCCACTGTAGGTGAAACAGAAATAGCCATCTTTCCAGCCACATACTTTACTATTGGCCCATATCGTACAATAAGTCTTTCTCGAATTTTAGGGTCGTTCGTCTCCTTATATTCTTTCCACTCCTCTTCTTCTGTCCTTTTCTTATCCATCTTCACTATTCAAAATTATAGTTTTGCTCTTTTTCTCTGTCAAGAAGTTTGTTTTATTGTAACTATTTAGCCAGATGAAGCAACAACTAAGTAAAAAGGGAATTCAATGTAAA
>JASEHO010000164.1 GCA_030018505.1 bacterium | reverse complement strand
TTTAGCCTTATTTTTGTCAAAGAACATCCCTTACAAAATTTGCACCAGTCTCAAACAATGGATTCTTAAAATATTATCCGTATCTCCTATCTCTTAAACTATGATGACCTCTTCGGAAAGGTTGATATTGTAAAGGGTATGCACCTTCTCCTTAATAATTTTAATCAGAGAAAAAACATCCACACCTCTGGCATTACCCATATTTTCAATAAAGTTCTTGTGTTTCTCAGAGACAATAGCCTCTCCCACCCTAAAACCTGCCAGCCCTGCTTTTTCAATCAGCTCTCCGGCACTAACGCCTACTGGATTCTTAAAGATACAACCAGCAGTCTTCTTGCCTACTGGTTGGGTAGCAGACCTTTTTTCTAATACCTGCTTTCTTTGCTCCTCCATCCTCCAGATAGCCTCAGGCTTTAAGGAGAAGTCTCCACATAGAATTATTTTATCCCTCAGGTTGCTGTCCCGATATAAAAATTTTGGCTCTTTTATCACCTGTTCTTCTCCATCCTTTGTAATGGCGTTAACGACAATAAGACAGTCTGAGATTTGCGAAGAGAAGGCACCAGCGTTACCAACAATTGCACCACCCACTGTTCCTGGGATACCTGAGAGGTTGGTAAGTCCAGAAAGCCCAAAGGAAATACTTGTGTTGATAAGGCCTGAAAGGAGCGCCCCTCCTCCAGCAGAGAGCATATTCTCCTTTCTCTCAATATTCCTGAAACTGCCAGAAAGCTTGATGACCAGCCCAGCAAAACCAGAGTCTTTGATGATAATATTTGTTCCTCCTCCAAGGATAAAGATGGGAAGTTTTTTTGTCCTGGCAAAGGCTAATGCCTCTCTCAATTCATCAATATTTCCTGGCTCACAAAAGTATCTTGCCTTTCCCCCAATCTTTATAGAGGTAAAAAGCGAAAGCAGAATATTTTCTTTTATCTCCATCATAATATCCTGTAACCCTGAGAATGCGGATTTACTAAAAGCCTTTCCACTATCTCCTGGCAAATATTCCTATCTCCTATCTCAATTTGCCAGAGAACCCCACAAAGTATATCCTCTACACTATACCCAAAGGATTTCAAGCTATCCAAAAGCATCTTTCTCCTCACATCCTCTCTATACCACACCAAAACCTCCTCAAATTTTGAATTTTGAATTTTTAATTTTGAATTTCTGATATAGTATGTATGCTTATTGGGATTGACAAAGAGAGGGGTTTTTTCTGCAAGGCTCTTGACTATGGATTCTGCCTCTTCTTTTGTTTCTTTAGGGATGTTGAAGAGATAGTAGTCTTGCCTAAAAATATTGGTGAGCTTCTTATATCCCATCTCCCAGAGGGTCTGTTTGGCTGTGAGTGCCGAAAGGTCATAGGTTTTAAGCTGAACACAAAGCTCTATCTGCCACATTTTTTTATTGCATAAACTTTGATCAGGTATTAAAATTTACTCTTCAGGCGGCCGTAATTTAGTGGTAGAATGCCAGCTTCCCAAGCTGGACGCCGTGGGTTCGAATCCCATCGGCCGCTCTTTTGCTTCTTTATAATTATGCCGAAGGGGGGAGTCGAACCCCCACAGAGGCAAGCTCCGCTAGATTTTGAGTCTAGTGCGTCTACCAATTCCGCCACTTCGGCAAGCATATAATTATCTCACAAAACCTTTAGTTCTTGCAAGGACTGATTTATTTTTTATAGTCTAATGAAGCCACTTCTCACAATCTCTGACCTTTCCGTCTCTTTTCCTACAAAAGAAAAGAATCTTGTGGCTGTAGATAATCTCCATCTTAGGATATTGCCAAAGAAAACCCTGGGACTTATAGGTGAGTCAGGGTGTGGAAAGAGTACCTTAGCTCTTGCCATAATGAGACTTCTTCCAAAGGAAGCGCTGATCTCAGGAACTATCAAGTTTGAAGATAGAGATTTGCTCGCTCTTTCTGACTCTTCCATGCGAAATATTAGGGGGAACAAAATCTCAATGATATTTCAAGATCCAAGAGGTTCGCTCAACCCGGTATTTACCATAGGTAGCCAGATAGAGGAAGCTATTCTTGCTCATAGGAAGATTTCAAAAAGCAAGGCAACGGAGATTGTCTCTTCTCTACTTAAGAAGGTAGGAATGGGTGGAAGGGAAAAGGCATTTAGCCATTCCTTATCTGGTGGAATGTGCCAGAGGGCTTTAATCTCTTGTGCTATCTCTACAAATCCAAAGCTGTTGATTGCTGATGAGCCAACAACTGCCCTTGATGTGACCATTCAAGCCCAAATTTTGTCCCTTCTTAGAGAGCTTTCTGGTGAGCTTGAGATGAGCCTTTTGCTTATCACCCATGACCTTTCTATAATTGCTGGATATACAGATGATGTGGCGGTGATGTATGCTGGTCAGATTGTGGAATATGGAAGCCGTGAGGCAGTCTTTGAGGCAGGTCATCCATATACAAAGGCACTTATCTCATCCATCCCAAAGATTGGAAAGGGTAGGATTTTTTGTATGCCAGGAGAAAGCCCTGACCCGCTCAATCTTCCTTTAGGTTGCCGTTTTGCTTCGAGGTGCTGCGATAAAGAACCTGTCTGCCTGGCTTTGGCGCCTGAGTTAAGAGAGGTGAAAGATGGGCATTTTATAAG
>JASEHO010000163.1 GCA_030018505.1 bacterium | reverse complement strand
TATCCCCATAATCTCCTTATCTCCTTTTCTTACTATGGTGTAAGAGATGTTTTTTTAGCCGTCGTCCAAGAGTAGCCACACTCATATGAAAACCATAGCCGCAATCTCTACGCCACCAGGGGAAGGGGGAATTGGAATAATCAGATTATCTGGCCCAGATAGCCTATCAATAATAAACAGAATATCCAGCAAAAAGATACATCAGCCTCATAGATTGATGTATGCTCACATCATCAACCCAAAGACAGAAGAGATAATTGACGAGGTTCTTATCTCCTATCATAAAGCACCCCGGAGCTACACAAAAGAAGATGTTATTGAGATAAATGGCCATAGTGGATTGGTAGTCTTACAGAGAATCCTTGAGGTTGTTCTAATTTGCGGAGCAAGGTTGGCAGAGCCTGGTGAGTTTACAAAAAGAGCATATCTTAATGGCAGAATAGACCTTGCTCAGGCAGAGGCTGTGGCCTCACTTATTTCAGCCAAAACAGAGCTTGCCAGAAAGGTTGCCTTGTCTCAGCTAAAGGGCGATCTGTCTGCTAAAATCAAAGCAATAACCGATGAAATATTTGAGATATTTACAAGGGTCTCTGCCTCATTAGACTTTGAGGAGGTAGAAGAACTTGATAGGCAGGGGCTTCTATCTAAGCTCACTTTTATCAAAAAAGAGCTTGATTCTCTGATTCAGAGCTTTACTCAAGGAAGGTTTCTCAGTAGTTGTGCTGTAGGTGTAATCGTTGGCAGACCAAATGTTGGTAAGTCTTCTATCTTAAATGGGTTGCTTGGAGAGGACAGGGCTATTGTCACGCCTATTCCAGGGACAACAAGGGATTTGGTCAGCGAGACAATCGATATCTCTGGGGCCTGTCTAAAGATTACAGACACAGCAGGTTTAACTCATGCTATTGATATTGTCGAGAAAGAGGGTGTCAAAAGGGCAAAAAAAGCAATGGAGTCTGCTGATATTGTCATCTTTGTCATAGATGGCTCAGAGCCTCTTTCAGAGGAGACATATAATTTGATAGAGGGTATAAGGAATGAGACGATTATCTGCATAAATAAGATAGACTTAAAGCAAAGGATAGATAGGAGACAGATAGAAAGGCTTGGCAAGAAAAGTATCTTCACCTCTGCAAAAAAAGGAGACCTTTCTGAGCTAAAAGACGCTATATCTAAAGTCCTCTTGCCTAATCTTGATGAATCCCATCTTATTACCAACATTAGACATAAGGAGGCATTAAAGGAGACAGCTTCACAGATTGCTAAGGCAATAACCAATCTCAAAAGGGGCGCAGAAGAAGAGATTATAGCCTATGACCTTAAAGAGGCAAGCGATTCTATCTCTGAGATTACAGGCAAGAGAACAACAGAGGAGATGCTGGATAAGATCTTCGCCAGCTTCTGCATTGGAAAATGAGGATTGACTCTTTTTCTCTGTAGCAAGAGCATCTATAGCAGTTTGGGCACAAAGAGGGCAAACTATTCCGTAAGTGTTCAGGTAGTGTCCGAAAAGGGGATAAAATTCATTGCAAATTGCAAATTTAGCATTTATCATTTCAAATTTGGAATAACATCTCAGTCGATATATTTCTCTTTCCTTAAATTTGAAATGCTAAATTTGAAATGCTAAATTTGCAATGATTTATCTCCGGACACTCCTAATGTATGAGCTTAAGCGGTTAAACTATTCTCTTATAGAATTTTCAGGCTGAAGTCAAGGGAGGTCGCAGAGTGGGTCAGTTTTCCGCAAGAGATGATGTCAGGAGAAAGGCTTGCAATCTCTCCTATATTTGATAGCGTTATATTCCCTGAAACCTCTATCTGGATATTCTTTGCTCTTCTGATAAGTGTTATCGCCTTTTCCATCTCAGAAAGGCTGAAATTATCCAGCATAATCCGAGAGATGCGGCAAGAAATAGCAGTTTTTACTTCCTCTAAATTCTCTGTCTCTACCTCTATAAACCTCTTTGGGTATAGCTTCCTTATCCTTCTCACAGCCTCCTCTATCCCATTGGCAATAGCAATATGGTTCTCCTTTATCAGAATCTCATCAAACAGCCCAAACCTATGGTTGTATCCTCCGCCTGCCTGAACACTATACTTTTCCATCCTTCGTAAGGCTGGAGTCGTCTTTCTTGTATCGTATATTTTGCACCTACCAGCCACAACATTTACAAACCTTTTGGTCAATGTGGCAATGCCAGATAGCCTCTGGAGGAAGTTCAAGGCAGTTCTCTCTGCAGATAAAATTTGTCTTGCCTCTCCTTGTATAGATAGCACCCTATCTCCAGAAATTAAGGCCTCTCCATCCTCTTTCAGTCTTTTTACACTAAGATTATAGCCTTGTTCCAGAAACACAGCCTCAGCTATCTCTATTCCAGCCAATATTCCATCTTCTTTGGCTATTATCTCGCTATCTACAGAATATCCCTCTGGAATTATGGAGGTAGAGGTTATATCCCCTTTGCCAACATCCTCAGTTAGAGCCATTCTTATGATGGTATAATCCTCATTATTCAGCTTATACTTCATAGTTACTATACCGAGATTAAAATAGTTTACAAAAAAATAGGGAATAAAAGGGAGGACAGGACTCAAGGGTTCAAGTGTTAATAATCTTACCTTGCATCTCACCCTTGACCCCTCTACCCTTGAACCCTTTTTAATCTTAAGTTTGATTTATTCTCTTTATAAACGCATAAGAGCTTGCTTTTAGTGTCTTTTCAATATCTTCTTCTGTGTGAGCA
>JASEHO010000162.1 GCA_030018505.1 bacterium | reverse complement strand
TCTTTAGATTAAAAATGGATTTACTTGTATTTGTTCTAATAGGGAACCATGATGAAATTAGAAAATATCTTAGAGGTGTCTAATATTGTAGATTGGGATCAGAGCTTGAAAGTAGAATTAACTTGATGAAGATAGAAAAAAGGAAAAACACGGCGGAGTGAATCTTTTGCCTAACCAATCAATGAAGCGGATTCACTTCGCTCACCGCTTATTTTATCGTTAGGTATAATGAGGTAGCTAATGGCTAAATTGGGAACTGATAAACGTCCAGCAGTAGTCCGTGTGCAGTCACTGGAACGGGCAGAAGAGATTTTAGCTCTTTGTAATGAACATGGGTGGCAAGCTATTGTTGGTGTTGAACCTGACAAGCCTGAAGATATTTCTAATGTGGAACGGCTTCTGAATCCACCAGAACCTGTGAAGGCTCAAGTCAAGGTTGGCCGTAACGAACCTTGTCCCTGCGGTAGTGGCAAGAAGTATAAAAAATGTTGTGGAAGGTAAATGGGCATAAAAAGCATACCTAACCAACGCTTGTCTTGACTGCCAACAGCGTAATGACAGCCTTCTTATTTCTGGAAAGGATTTGGCAAAGGCTTACACCTTAGAGTTTGAGCAAATGTTTAAGCTGAACAGATGGGGAGGCATAAAGTATGACAACAACGAGGAGCTCTTTAATATTGATGGAGAGAGGATAGAGGTATATTTTGCTCCATCTGATGAGCCAGAAGAAGAGATTATCAAGGCTATTTGTTCTGCAACCTAAAGCATACATATAGCTATGAAGATTCTGCCTTTATCTATCCTGCTTCTGCTAATAGATTGCCACCTGCTCCACCCAGAGTTACCTATCATCATTACAATCAAAAACCAGGCTGTATCAGAATAGAATGGAACACGGCTCAAGATAAGGCAGAAGGCTATAAGATCTACAGGGCAGAAAGAAAAGGTGGTCCCTATAACCTTTTGAAGGAGATGACAAAAAAAGAGGCAGAAGACTCGCAAGACTATAAAAAGATAGGAAAGATGGATGGAATAGAGGGCTCATACTATGCCCATTATGATGACAAGCAGGTAATACCACAGGTTACTTACTACTATGTAGTTACTACATTAGTTGGAAAGGTAGAGAGCAGATATTCACTTGAGTATTCAAAAGGAACAGTTACGGAGAAAGAATAAGACTCCTGGTAACTGTTTACCGAGATAGAAGTGCAAGGTAAATAGTAAGAGGTTATCGGTTACCGGTAATCGGTTATCGGTAAAGAAAAGTATCCATTGGTTGTTACCGATTATCTGATTACCGATTACCATACTTCAAATGAGTAAAGTGTTGCGACTCCTGAAAGATGCAGCAAATGAACTTGGCTTTCCTCTTTCTTGTCAGAAGACAGAAAACCTTCTTTTGTATCTGGAACTTCTTAAAGAAGAGTCAAAATGTCTAAATCTGGTTGGCACAAAAGAGGAAGATAAGCTCATAACCTCTCATATTATAGACTCTCTTACACCCTTCTTAGTGATAAAGCCACAAGGAAAAAGCCTCATAGATATTGGCACAGGTGCAGGTCTTCCCGGGATAGTTATGGCTATATTCTGTGAAAGCCTAAAGGTTTTTCTCCTTGAAGCAAGAGCAAAGAAGAATGCCTTTTTGGAAAAAGTGAAGGAGAGACTCTCTTTATCTAACCTCTCCATTTTGGCAGGCAGGGCTGAGGATTATGGAAGAAAGGAGCCTTTCAGGGAAAACTTTGATTATGGTGTTGTGCGAGCATTAGGAAGCCTTTCTCTCTCTTGTGAGCTTGGACTTTCTTTCATAAAGATAGGTGGTGAGCTTATTGTGATGAAGGGAAGAAAGATAGAAAAAGTATCTGCTTTATCTTTCTTGGGTGGCGAAATAGCAGAAATTAAAGAGCTATCTCTACCCTTTATTTCAGGAGATAAGAGACACCTTGTGGTGATAAGAAAGCTGGTTTCAACCCCTCAAAAATATCCGAGGAGGGAAGGAATCCCCAAAAAGAGACCGCTCTAATATACCAAAAGTGTAAGCGTTCAGGTGTCCAAAAAGGAAGTCTCTCGGATAAAAGGTTATGGCTATCGAAGCCTGTATGAAAGTCAGAGGTTAGGAAATTGGTGAAACTAGTGTATCTATTACTTGGCTATGTAAGGAGAGACAAGACCAATTTCCTAACCCTTAGACCTCTCCTGGCATCATAACCCTAACCCTTTTAACTTTTCACTTTTGACTTTTCACTTTTCACTTCTGTATAACCAGCCTTCCTCTTCCAGAATACTTTCCTGCTTTAAGGCTTATGAAGTATAGTCCCTGGGATAGTTTATCTCCTCTATCATTTCTCATTTGAACAGATAGAGCCTTTTCTTTGGTTGTGTATAGACCAGCCTTTTTGTATCCTGCTTCTATTGTCTTTACCCTCTGTCCAGTAATGTTGTAGATATCAACTGTAACCTCTGCACCCTCTGCGAGCTTAAAGGGAATATAGCAGGAGTCTTTAGCAGGATTAGGGAAGCTTTGAAGGAGTATTGATACAAGCGGAATAGCCTCTATCTTTGCCTCATCAGAGATTATCTCTGGAACAACATGGTTCTTCTCAATAAAGAGCGTCTTTCTGTTTGCTTCCTGGTCAAACTCAAACTTGATAATGGATTCTCCCTCTTGTTTCACCCTGAAGGTTATTGTGGCAAATAGGCCTGATCTTTCTTGTATAGGCTTTAATGCACCAATAGCCAGGTCTATTCTTCC
>JASEHO010000161.1 GCA_030018505.1 bacterium | reverse complement strand
TAATTTGACTTCCATAGGTTCTATATTATACTATACAACCTACCGTTAGTCAACAGAGATGATTATGTCTGCCAGTATTGCTTTGGTGAACCAATTGACTTTACTAAGCAGGAAAATTACTGCATTTTGAACTTCTCCCTTGTCTTTGATCATATTGTCCAGACTGTCCATCGGGCAATCGTGAAATTGATTGAGGGATATAAATATGAGGTAAAAGGGGTATGGGGCAAGTTATCTGATGTGTCAAGAATTATGGTAAGGGAGAGTAAATCTGTGGAGACCGATAAGAGCATATATCCAAGAAACGGTTATCAACCTAAAGGTGGAGGATTTGAACGAGATTTTATGATAGATGTTCTAAACCCTTCAGCAGATGTCCTTTCCTATACCAAGGTGGACAGAAGGCACAAACTGAAAATCGCATATAGAGATGAGACAGGCATCCCGCGAAACTATGAGGTGGATTTTATTGTAAAAACTGCCAGAAAGAACTATCTTGTTGAGACTAAGGCGGATAAGGATTTGGATAGTCCTAATGTTGCAGTCAAGGTGAAGGCCGCAGTTGCCTGGTGTGAACAGGCATCTACCGTTTTGCCTGCCGCTTCCTTCCAGCAACCTCAGGAGTGGGAGTATCTGATACTTTCAGAAAGTCTGCTTAAAGATAACAGGGGTTTGGGTTTTGAGGCACTTGTGCCTCTATGCCAGGGATTAAGAGATAAAATTCTTGCTGAAGCAGAGAATAAACTGTTTTTGATTTAATCTAGTGAAATCTGTGGATAAAATATTAGTATGAAGACAAGATTCGCACCAGCACCCACAGGCTACCTACATTTAGGAGGAGCAAGGACTGCCCTATTCAACTATCTATATGCCAAAAAGATGGGAGGTAAGTTCCTGCTCAGGATAGAGGATACTGATTTTGCCAGGTCAACAAAAGAGTCTTGTGAGGCAATATTAAGTGGCCTTAAGTGGCTTGGAATTGAATGGGATGAGGGCCCATATCATCAGTCAGATAGGCTTGCTATCTACAAGGAGAAGGCAGAAAACCTTTTGGCACAAGGAAAGGCTTACAAGTGCTACTGCACCCAGGATGAGCTTGCTTGTATGAGAAAGAAGCAACAGGCAGAGGGAAAGCCTCCAATCTATGACGGTAGGTGCAAGGAGAGAAAGGAAGAAGCAAAGCCTTATACCTTAAGATTTTCTGTGCCAGAGGAAAAGATAAAGTTTACTGACCTTATCAAAGGAGAGATGGAATTTGAGTCATCAACGATAGGTGACTTTGTCATTGCCAGATCCGATGGAATTCCAACATATAACCTTGTTTGTGCCATAGATGATGCAGATATGGGCATAACACATATCTTAAGGGGAGACGACCATATCTCCAATACACCAAAACAGATACTTCTTTATTCTGCCTTAGGGATTTCTCCTCCAGAGTTTGCTCATTTGCCCTTAATCTTTGGCCAGGACAAAACGCCTTTATCCAAAAGGCATGGGGCAGTGGATATAGGCTATTACAGAAATGAAGGCTTCCTTCCTGAGGCTATGGTCAACTACATCGCCCTTTTGGGCTTCTCCACAGAGGACAGCCAGCAGATAATGAGCAGAAAAGAGCTTATCTCCCTATTTTCTCTTGAACGGGTTGGAAAGTCTGCTGGAATATTTGACCCAAAGAAGCTCTTGTGGATGAACGGCGAGTATATCAGATCTTCTAATATTGATAGATTGGTTGAGCTATCAGACAAGGTATTTTCTGGTTTTGATAAGGATTGGACAAAGAAGGTCTTAGAGCTTTACAGGGAGAGGATAAAGAAGATGATAGAGCTCAAAGACCAGGCAGATTTCTTTCTAAAAGACGAGATAGAGATTAAGGAGGATGGAGAGAAGATTTTGAGAAAGGAAGGGGTTTTAGAAAATTTGAAGAAGGCATTGGAAGTGCTTTCTGATACAGAACCCTTTACCAAAGAGACCTGTGAGCAGAGTCTGCGCACATTAGCCGAGAGCCTGAATGTAAAAGCTGGTGAAATCTTCCATCCCCTGCGGGTTGCTGTTACAGGAAGGACTGTCTCTCCACCATTATTTGATACCCTGGAACTTTTGGGAAAGGATAATGTCCTACGAAAGTTGGAAAAGGTTATAAAAGTAAAGTGAAAAAGGAGACAGTCTATATAACTTAAAATGAAATCAGTCGATTACAAGCGTAACACAAGCAGTATGGAGTGCGGTGGACAAGCCATCCGCTTTAGGGTTTGGCGGTAAAACTAAAACTAAAAGCGAAAGCAAGCTTTCGCACTCCAAAGCACCAATAGATAGCTAAACACATACACTTGTAACTACCTGAAAGATCATTTTCCTATGAACTCCAGAGACGGTTAGTTAAAGCAAGTGTTCAGTGCCCTTTTTAATGAAGCAAAAGAGAGGATAGAGGAGAATACAGGTGCAACAATCTCAAAGAAGAGTGTAGAAGATGTACTGAAAAAGGCACCTTGTGATTTTGATGATTTTTATGAACAAAAAGTTCCTCCTCCTAATGCAAAGACAGGACCAATCTTGATAGGAGCTATAGACTGCAAAGGTATCCCTATGGTAAAAGAAGAGGAAGCCAAACCAAAGATAAGACAAAAGAAAGGAGAGAATGCCAACAAGAAGAATAATGGCAACAGTAGCTGCTGTCTTTACAGAGAAAGCCTTACTATCGAATACCTGAAGAGGTAACAGAAAGTCTCTAGTGTCCGAAAGGATAATAAGAAATTTCACTAGCAAATTGCAAATTTAGCATTT
>JASEHO010000160.1 GCA_030018505.1 bacterium | reverse complement strand
AGGCTTGGACCGCCCCCTCCAGGGCTCAGTATTGATAAAATTTTAAAGAGAGATTTAAGGTTTAGCTGCACTCTCACCAGCAACATAGCCAGTTGAAAATGCTGATTGAAGATTATAGCCACCTGTATTGCCATCAATATCAATCACTTCGCCTGCAAAGAAAAGCCCTTTTATCTTCTTTGACTCCATTGTCTTGGGATTTATCTCATTAAGGTCAATTCCGCCACTCGTTACGATTGCCTCTTCAATAGGTCTTGGCCGTTTAACCGTTATCTTAAAATCAGAGAGTAGCTCAATCAATCTCTGTCTTTCTTCTTTATCTATCTCGCCACAGCTCTTATCGTTAGATACCTCTAAGAGCTTTATAAATACCGGTATCGCTTTATTCGGAAGCAGGTGTTTTAATATGTTCTTAAATTTCATCTTGCCATATTCGGCAAATTCTCGCAAGATCCTCTTTTCCAGCATCTCCTTAGTTAATGCTGGCTTAAAATTTATGGAGAGCGTAACCCTTCCCAATTTAAGTCTTTGGACAATATCTTGACTCATAGTCAGAATGACTGGACCAGAGAGACCAAAATGCGTAAATAACATCTCTCCAAACTTCAGTTGAAAACCTTTGCCATTTAAGAAGGAAGAGACACCAACATTCTTCAGACTCAAACCCGCCAGTTCCTTCACATAAGACTCTTCTGTTTCAAGGCCAACAAGACCCGGAGCAGGAGGAATGATTCTATGTCCTAATTCTTCGCTGAGTTTATATCCATCGCCAGTTGAGCCTGTTTGCGGATACGACATCCCACCAGTAGCAATAATCACTGCTTCACATCCGACAATTCCCTCATTTCCTTCTACACCTTTAACCTTATTGCTTTCTACAATAACCTTGCTTACCCGAAAATTGGTTCTAATTGCTACCTTATTTTCTTTGAGATAATTTATCAGACATCTGGTTATTTCTCCTGCCTCATTAGATTTGGGGAAAACCCTTTTTCCCCTTTCAACAACTGTAGCCACACCCTTTTTTTTAAAGAATTCTATCAGGTCGTGATTGAAGAATTTTGTAAACGGGCCATAGAGAAACCTTCCATTTTTGCCGTAATTTTGGATGAACTCATTCATTTCAGCCATATTTGTAATGTTGCATCGCCCCTTTCCAGTAATATTAAGTTTATTGCCAAGCCTTTTTGTTCTTTCAAGTAAGGTAACATTACCTCCACATTCTGCTGCCCTACCAGCAGCCATCATACCCGATGCTCCACCACCAATAACAATTATCCTTTGCATATTTTAGCCAAAGCCTCTCGTATCTCTTCCACAGGAAACCCGACTATATTTGTAAAACTGCCCTCGTATTTTTCAATTAAATCTCCACCCCTACCCTGGATAGAACACGCCCCAGCCTTACCCATTGGCTCGCCTGAAGCTATATATTTCTCTATTATTTCTGGGCTTAACTCCTTCATCCAGACCTTACTTTTCACTGCAAATCTAATTATCCTATTTTCGTCTGTTAAAATAATTGCCACTCCAGTTATGACTGTATGGCAGGTTTTGCTTAACTTTTCCAATATTCTTTTAGCATCGGCTTTATCTTTGGGCTGTCCAATTATCTCATTATCTAATGATACTATGGTATCAGCACCGATGACGATATATCTGTCCCCTATCTTTTCAATAACATTCCTTGCCTTTTCTTCTGCTAAGCGAATAGCACAGACTTCTGCATCCTCACCAGGCAAGACCTTTTCAGAAACATCGCTTCCGATGACAATAAAATTAGGGGTTATCTGGCTAAGAAGTTCCTTGCGGCGAGGAGATGAGGAGGCTAAAATTATATCTTTATGCACTCTTCTTTCCACCTTTCTATATCCTTCTTAATTTGGGCAGAAAGCTCTTCTTTGCTGGAAAATTTTATCTCATCTCGTATCCTGTCTAAAAATTGGATAGAGAGGTTCTTTCCATAAAGGTTTCCAGAAAACCCGAAGATATGAACCTCAAGGATAAGTTTATTCTCAGAGAATGTAGGTCTTCTTCCGAGGTTTCCTATGCCATCAAGCTCTTTTTTCTCCAATCCTACCTTCACGCCATAAACACCGAGTCTTGGAGGAAAGATGCCTGGCCAGTCCATATTTGCTGTTTGGACACCCATCTCCTTTCCCCTGCCCGCACCTTTTATTACCTGAAAATCCACAGTGTATGGCCTTCCTAAAAGTTTTTTTGCCTCCTTCATCTCTCCAAGTGATAAGAGCTTCTTCACATACGAGCTACTCACCCGCTCATTTCCTGAGGTAACATCGCTCATACAGAAGACCTCAAAGTCATACTGAAAAGAGAGATTTCTCAATAACTCTATTCCACCCTCTTTGCCTTTTCCAAACCTATGGTCTGAACCTATCCATATCTCTTTTAGTCCAAGTCCTTCCACAAGGATCTCTTTTATAAACCTTTCTGGTTGAAGGTCTTTTATCTTATTAAAGTCTAATATGAGCATTATATCTATCCCAAGCCTCTCAATAAGCCCTTGCCTTTCTCTTTCAGCAAGAATAAAGAGAGCTGACCTTGGGTGTGGCTGAAAAGTGAGAAGGATAGAGGGGATGCCCCTTTTTCTGGCATGCTCGACAGTCTCTTTTATCAAGGCTTGATGGCCAATATGAATCCCGTCAAATATCCCTGAGGTGATGATGCTCTCTTCTATCTTGCCTGAAAGACCTTTCCATACCTTCATTGTAAGTCTGTAAGCGTTCAGGTAGTGTAAGAAAAGGAGATATGGGGATTATGGAGATAAGGGGATATTATTCTAATTCAACTCTTCTAAAATCTGCCTTTT
>JASEHO010000015.1 GCA_030018505.1 bacterium | reverse complement strand
TTAATTGATAATTGCTCATTGATAATTTTGCAATGAATTCCCTTTTTTCTTCACTCCCAGGTAAATAGTTACCGTTTAACTTAGGTGGTCAAAGCCTTACAGCTTTATTTTAGATAGTTTAATGACCTTGAGCAATTTCATCAAGGATTAATCTATTTTCTTTAATGGTCTCTGATATACATTCTGGCATATTCTTTGCGAACATAAGGAGGAACAATAATCCCTTTTGAACCTCAGGGTCTCTTATCGCAGAAATGAGTTGGCGAAACCCATGTTTAAGTGGCTCTTTCGCCAATTGCTGCATGGCTTTGGCTGTACACCTTTCTATTCCTTTTATCATAGACTGCGTCTCTTTGCCAAAAAGAGTATCCATCTCGGGAGTATCAAAGCCAGCTAAGAAATTCAGGAGCTTATTGAAGATACCCATATTCTCTCCAGTCTTCTGGATAAGCTGTAGCGTTTCATCCTTTTCAAAGGATTCTCTGAGCATTTTTATGCTGGGTGCTATCTCCTTAGAGATCTTTTCAATAGCTGGATATAGATCGCTAACCAAACCCTTTGTAGTCGCCATTATATCTAAAAGTTTTACAAAGGTTGGTATATTCTCTCCAATCTTCTTAATCAAGGTTAAGGTCTCATCCCTTTCAAATCTCTCTCTTAGTTCTTTAGCTACTGGCTGGGTCTCCCTGGTTATCTTTTCAAGGGCAGGGGCTAAATCTGCTATAAGGCTTTCAATGGTGTTAAGCCTATCGTATATCTCATTTATCTGGACAGCCATTCTCTCAGTAGGTAATGATTTATTTTCCATTTTTACATCAACCCCTTAAGCATAAGATTCCAGTAAAGTGGTCTTAGCATGTGAACCTTAATCACCCAGCTGAAATAGCTTTCTATAGCTGGAGATATGCTTTCAGTATAGTTAAACTCTGCAAACATAGCCCTCTTATACCTGGTGGGCATAGGGCATATTACCTCTCCGTCGTATGTGGCTGTCGGCTCCTTGCCACTTAAAAGCGATTTCATTCTTTCGGTTAAAACAATGGCTTGTTTCCTTATCCCTGAGGCTGTCTTTGATGTTGGAAAATCAGCTGCATCTCCAATCCCATATACATTCTTATAGGTATTATGGCTCATCCGATGTTTATCGCAGGTTACCCATCCTGCGGCATTTCCTATGCCTTTAGAATCTTCAATAAAGCTCTGGCCCTCGTGTGGCGGGGTGACACAAAGCATATCAAACTTCACTGGTTCCTGGCCTTTTGTAAAGGATTTTATAACCCCTTTTTCATAATCAACCTCTGATGGATTAAAGTTTGGTATTGCCTCTATTCCTCTTTCCTTGAAAATGCTATTTAGCTTACTAGCATAAGGCTGTCTGGAAAAGACATCAGGCATTGAGGTGGTAAATATAAATCTGCACTTCTCCCTTATTCCTCTGCGTCTCATGGCATCCTCTGCTAACATAATAAATTTTGCAGGAGCAGCCGGGCATTTTATAGGCATTTCGCAAATAGAGGAGACTATCGTTCCACCCTCAAATTTCTTTAATGCATCTCTAAGTTGTATAGCCCTATCAAGCGTATAAAACATAAATGTATTCTTGCCAGCCTCAAGCCCTTCCTTCATCCCATCAGGCTCATCGTAAACCAATTTAGCGCCTGTAGCAATAACGAGATAATCATAAGGAATTTCACCGTGTTTTGAAGTAGCTACTTTATTGTTTTGTGGGTCTATTTTTGTAGCCTCGTCAGCGATTAGGTTGATTCCCTCATAAAATAAGTCTTTTACTGGCCTTGTAAGATTTTCTGCCCTTTCCAGATCAAAGACCACCAATGTGAACGCTGGCTGGTAAAAATGTGTATCGTGCTTTTCAATAACAGTAATCTTTACTGTATCCTCGCTAAACTCCCTTCTCATTCTATTGGCAAACATTACCCCAGCACTTCCTCCTCCCAAAATTACAATACTTTTCATTTGTTCTTACCTCCTGTTATAATCTCTAAATCCAAAGCCCATCCCCAATCTTAGTCTTTGTCTCAATACACACTTTTTTAATCTTGACAAATATATATAACTATTCTACTCAACATTATAATTAAAAAAATATAACTTGTCAAATAAAATAAATATTAAGACGGTTCAACCAATCTAAATCCCTTTCCATAGAGGCCAATCTGGTCATCCTTAATAATAATGGCTCCTTGTATCTCTTTAATATCCTCTATCTCTTTGATTGCTTTAGTTATATCGCTTTTCTCTAAAATGAGGTTTCCTATCCTTGTTGCCCAAGCATCAGCTAAAGCACCAGACTTTGCCAGAACAAGGCTCACATCAGCTTTTCCAAGGCTAATTGACCTTCCCATTACACCTGAAGATGTGCAGACAGAGATAGGCATCTCTTCTGGTTCTATAGCCATAGTTAGGTTATTAAAAAATCCCGATTTAGCATAAATCCCAACCTTCCTTGGCTTTTTGCTCTCCATAAAGATATCGCCACCATTTTCTACTATGACCTCTTCTGAGAAAAGCCTTAGCCTCTTTGTTAGCTTTTCAGCTATTGCCCCAGCCACAGCCGCCATAGGACCAACATTTGCAGAAAGACCAGCCTCAGCCATCTCTTTAATAATTGGCGGTGCATCACTTTTAGGCTTATAAGGCTCAAATGTGGTAAGATATATAGGGTCTCGGCTAATGTAGTCCTCTATATCCCTTCTGACATCTATAAGAATTTCTTCTGCCTCTATCTTGAGGTCTTTTTCTGCACTAATCAGAATATCAGACTCTTTTATCTGTATCCTGAATGTATAGAGGTCATCATTCTTAATCAATCTCCGATACTTCATAATTGGTAACTATACCCAAAAGCAACAGATTTCCAAATTTTTTAAAAAAAACATTTAAGTATTTTTCAAATAAAGCCGATATAATAAATGTGAAGCAGTTTTTAACTAAAGAAAAACAAAAGAACTTCCAAGCAATACAGGGCGAAAAAGAATTAACATAACTCCAAAATTCGCTTGATATTTCTCCCCCTTTATGCTCCAAACTTAAACTTAAGAGTTAAATTCGTTATTTGAGAGGAAAATTTTCTGTCTTATTGGGAATAGTTTATTTAGAAAGGCTGATTTATTTGGGTATAGTATAATTTTTAAAATTGTGGTATAATTTTTAAAAATGAAGATTTTATTGGTTGATTTATATAATATAGCAAACTATTTTTATCTGTTAACCAAATTTTTGCGAAAGAAGGGAGTAGAGGCAGATATGTTGCTCGCCTCTAATATGGAGTTAGCAGACCATCCTTCTTGGCATGATTCATCTGTCAAAGATTCATCAGATTATCCTTCCTGGATTAAAAAGATGGAGTTTCCGCTTCATCCCTTTGAAAATCCCTTGAAATCTCTGAAAAAAGAGTTGGCGATAATTAAATTTTTAAGGAACTATGACCTTGTAGTCTGTGCAGGCCTTGCTCCTATCTGCATCCAATGGGCAAATGTGCCTTTTATCTTTATCAGCTTAGGCTCCGACTTAGATCAGCTACCCTTTTATGGCTGGACTGGAAACCCTAAAGATGTTCTTGACTTAACCAATAAAAAGAAGATAAAATATTTCCTTATAAAACATCTAATGAGAAGAGGGGTTAAAAGGGCAAAGATAGTTGTTCTTACTCCTTACCAGATTGGAACGGCTGAGAGATTGGGGCTCAAGAGGTTGAGATTCTTACCCCATGTATTAGATACAGAGCTATTTGGGCCGATGGAGGATGAACAAAAGAAAGAAGAGAGAGAAAGATTAAAGAAGGAATTAAACTGTGACTTGATCTTCTTCCAAGCCACAAGACAGGTATGGACAGATGAAAGAAAAAAGGAATCTTTTACTGATTGTAAAGGAAATGATAAATTATTTAGAGGATTTGCTAAGTTTCTTAAAGTTACCAATAAAAGAGTTAAACTGATAGTAATAGAGAAAGGCTGGGATGTTGAGGAGAGCAAAAGGTTGATTGATGAATTAGGGATAACAAACTATGTGGTTTGGAAAAAACCTATGGAGAAGAGAAAATTGGTATGGTATTATAATATGGCGGATATAGTTTTTGACCAGTTTGAGATAGGAGTGCTTGCTTTATCAGCCATTGAACCGATGGCATGTGGTGTCCCTGTCTTCTCTTATGTAACATCAGCTCCTGATGGCTTCTTTTATCCTGATATGCCACCAATTATAAATATTAGAACCGAAGATGAGATTTTTAATCATCTCTGTGAACTTGCTAAAGATGAAGAAAAAAGAGATAGGATTGGAAAAAATTCTCTGGAGTGGATCAGGAAATATTGTTCTTGGGAAAAGGCTATTGAGAAATATTTGGAGCTGTATAAAGAGGTATTAAGCCAAAGATGAAAGAAAACCATTTATTTTCTCAAAAAGAAAGGGTGAAAGACTCAGGAGATTTTCCTAAAGTAATCTTGATCGACACCACTGCTTATTGCAATCTGCGGTGTTCTATGTGTGTGTATAAACAAATGACAAGAAAGAAGGGTGTTATGGATATGGGTCTCTACCAGAAGTTAATAGATGAGATAGCTCAAGTTGACCTCAATGTCCGTCTTTGGGCAGTATTTTTTGGAGATCCTTTTACTATAAGAGATAAACTCTATCCTTACCTTTCTTATGCTAAAGAGAAAGGTTTAACAGATGTTGTACTTAATACAAATGGCAACTTAATGGATGAGAGGGCATCCTTAAAACTGATAGAAGTTGGACTTGATGCTATATATATTGGTATAGATGCTTTCAAAGAAGAGACTTATAAAAAGTTGCGGGTGAGAGGAAATTTTAATCGAGTAGTTAGAAATGTGGAAAGATTAATAGAATTGAAAGAAAAGCTAAAAGCAAAGAAGCCAGAAGTTTATGTCCAGTATGTAGTGATGGAAGAGAATGAAGCAGAAGTAGGGGATTTTAAGAATTTCTGGCTACAACGAGGAGCTAACGTTAAAATAAGACCAAAAGTAACCTGGGCAGGAGCAATTTCTCCTTGGAAGATAAGAGATAATATATCCCGTTATCCTTGCTATTGGCTTATGCGCTCTATGAATATATGTTGGGATGGAAGAGTGGTTTTATGTGCTGTAGACCTTGATGCAAAGGTTGTAATGGGAGACATATCTAAATTTTCTATTCAAGAAGTATGGCTTGGAGAGCTAAAAAAGATGAGAGAATTACAAATCCAGGCTAGATGGAATGAATTACCTGCTTTTTGCAGGGATTGCACTGACTGGCAACATGCAAAGGCTGATTTTTGCTGTTAAAAGAATTAATGTGTGGAGTCTGTGGATTTAGTGGTAAAGCAAATGAAGTTGTCCTCAGAAAGATGGCAGATTCCATCTTTCATCGTGGCCCTGATGAAGATGGTTTCTACTCTGATGGGAAGGTAAATCTTGGCATCAGAAGATTAAGCATTATCGATGTAGAAACCGGTCATCAACCTATCCATAATGAAGACAAAAGTATTTGGACCATATTTAATGGCGAAATTTATAACTTTTATGAGTTAAGAAAAGAATTAGAAGGAAAAGGGCACCGGTTTTATACTGACCATTCCGATACTGAAATTATCGTTCATCTCTATGAAGAATACGGCCGTGACTTTCTCCATAAGTTAAATGGCATGTTTGCTATAGCTCTTTGGGATAAAGATGAGGATAAACTCCTGTTAATAAGAGACCGAATGGGGGTAAAACCTCTTTTTTACACAATCGTAAACAATTCCATAATTTTTGGCTCAGAGATAAAGGCGATTCTTTGCTATCCTGATTATCATCGTGATATTAATTATGAAGCTGTTTATCACTACTTCACCTTTAAAAATATTCCTGCTCCATTGACTGCCTTTAAGGAGATTTATTCCCTTTTGCCTGGGGAGATAGTAACCTTTTCAACGGGCAAGGTATCAAAAGAGAGATGGTGGAAGGTTCGATTTCAGGAAAACGAAAATTATGACGAACTGGATATAAAAGAAAAGATAATGGCGTTGCTGGAAGATGCGACAAGACTTCGAATGAGAAGTGATGTTCCTTTTGGAGCATATCTTAGCGGCGGTGTTGATTCAAGTGCTATTGTAGCATTAATGACAAGGTTTTCAGATAAGCCTATTAAGACCTTTTCATTGGGATACGAAGATGAACTGCAAAATAAAGAAGCAGATTTATATTATGCCCGAAAGGTTTCTCAAGTATACAAGACAGATCATTATGAATACATAATGTCTTATCGGGAATTGGTTGATGATATAGAAAATGTTATTGAGGCATTTGATCAGCCATTTTCCGGGACAATCTCTACCTACTTTCTGACAAGACTTATAGCAAAACATGTCAAGGTTGCTTTATCCGGCGATGCCGCTGATGAACTCTTCGGTAGTTACCTTTCTCACAGGGTGGCGCAGCCTATGTATCATTTCAGTAAGCTTTATGATAAGGTAAGGTCAAATACATTGACAGAAGGTGAGAAAGATCTTTTTAAGCCCTGCGATATTACATTTTTAGAGGATTTATTCAAAAAATCAGAAGGCGACGAAGTTAAATGGCGTTATCATCTCTGCCTATTTTCAGATGAAGAAAAAGATAGTCTATTATCCGAGGATTTTAAAAGCAGGCTTAACAAGGCAAATTCATTTAATCTTTTAAAAAAGAATTTCAAGGCATTAACTTCAAAAGACCCACTCAACAGGATACTTGAAATGGAATGGAATACGCAGTTGCCTGACCAGATGCTTGCCTTTGCAGATTTTTTATCAATGGCGCATTCAGTGGAGATACGCTCCCCATTTATTGATTATAGACTTGTCGAATTTATTGCCACTCTCCCTGGGAATATAAAAATCAGAAACGGTAATGTGAAAGACATCTTAAAAAGGACAGTAGAACCTCTGCTGCCAGAAGGTATTACTAAAAGACCAAAGGAGGGTTTTGTCCTGCCCATTTTTGATTGGATGGTAGAAAGGCTTAAAGATTACAGCATGGATGTGCTTTCAGAGAAGAGATTAAAAAGGCATAATCTGCTCAATACAGATGTGGCAAAGAATATCTTACAAGGTTACTATGCCGGAAACAAGAGTAATGCAGGTAAGGTCTGGAATCTAATGATGTTTCAGATATGGTGGGAGAAATATTTTGGGTAAGAGAAAAGCGTTGTTGTTTGCAATGACTGGGTTTGGTAATAGTGCCTTAAAAGTTTTAACAAGACAAGCTTCTGTTGAGGTCATTGGAGTCTTTACCTCTGAAAGAGAGGATACCCCTTTTCCATATTATGAGTGTGAGAAATTATATGATACTGTAGTAAAAAACGGAATAAGTGCTTACGAGGGTTTAGGACTTAAAAAAGAAAAGACTTATCAACTCATTAAGACGCTTTCTCCTGACCTGATTGTAGTTAGTAGCTTTTCCCAGATAATACCCGAGCCTATTATCTCAATACCAAAACTTGGTGTCATAAATGTTCATCCATCTCTACTACCAAAATATAGAGGGGCAACTCCTACTGTCTGGGTACTGATGAACGGAGAAGAAGAAACAGGTGTAACCGTTCATTTTATTGAAGATGAAAAAGTAGATTCTGGAAGAATTATTGCCCAGGCTAAATTAAAAATCGAACCATCAGATACTGATGGCTCTTTAAGATTTAAACTTGCAGAGCTTTCAGAGAAGGTATTAAGCAACGCCTTATCTTTAATTCTATCAAAGGACAAGAAAATGTTCCCATTGCAGAATGAATCCCAAGCGGCTTATTATCCAAAACGTACCTTAAAGGACGCCAGAATTATCCTTAACATGCCATTCAAAGAGACCGTTAATAAAATAAGGGCAATGACTCCTTATCCAGGGGCATACCTAAATTACAAAGGTGAAAAATATATTGTTAAAAGTGTAGCTATGTTAAAAAACCCTGAGAAGATGTGCAAAACTGAAAAGGGGAAACTTGTTCTTAAAACCTTAGAAGGAACGGTAAAGTTTCATGTTGCGAAAGAGGGGAATAATGACTGATAAAAAGAAGACTATTGAACACATTCAAAACTCTTACGGCATCAGACCAGAGGCTCAAAAATTCCCTATGATGTGTGTGCTTTCTTTTGTCTATATCTGCAATGCCAAATGTCCTAATTGTCCTTATAATAATTCTGAAATTCGCTCTCAATACAAAGATGCCCTGATTATGCCAGAGTATATCTTTAAACGAATTGCTGATGAGTGTGGAAATTATGGTTCATTATTGAGACTTTCTGGTGGAGGTGAGCCAATGCTTCATCCTCAAGCTGTTGAACTTATGATTTATGCTAAGAGAAAAGGAGCAAAGATTGGATTGATCACAAATGGTTCAAAATTCACTCCTGAAAACTTAAAGGCAATTATTGAAGCTGATGTGGATGCAATCGAATTCAGCGCTGATGCGTGCGATGAGCAAACATACAATTGTGTTAGACCTGGTTTAGACTGGAAGAAGCTGAATCGAAATGTGGAACTGGCCGTTGATATTCGCAATCAACTCAAAACTAACACCAAGATTATTTTAAGTGTAATAAATCAAAAAGGTGTGGATGTAAAAGTCGCAGAAAATTATTGGGCAAAGGTTGTAGACGAGGTGCAAATAAGAAAATACTTGACTTGGGGTTACTGTGAGGATAAATCCTCAGACCCTACGCCTTACCTGCCCCCAAAGGACCGTATTCCTTGTCCATGGCTTTTTGAGCGGCTCAATATAGATTCAAAGGGTGATGTTACCCTGTGTGGAGAAGATATCGCATTTAATGAGAAATTTGCCAATATTATGCAAAAGTCAATCAAAGATATCTGGCACGGCCCTGAATTTACATATTTTCGCGAAAAACATCTCTCAGGCCACGGAGATGAAATCTCTATTTGCGCTCAGTGCCCTGATTGGCAGTACCGTTCATGGAAGCACAATTATTGGAAAATCCTTGAAAAAGCAGACGAGAAGAGGATAGAAAAACTCAGGAAATGAGATAGAGGTATGATTGAGATTGAGACCGCTGTAATTCCCGCTGCCGGCAAGGGATTGAGAATGAGACCACTAACAGCGGCCGTCCCAAAGGAGATGTTTCCCCTGGGAAATTCTGCTCTAATTGAATATACTATAAGAGAACTTGTCGCCTCAGGGATAAGGAGAATATGTGTTGTTATCAGGGAAGGTAAAGAGATTATTAAAGAATGTCTCATTTGGAGAAAGAAATTCTATAATAAAGTTGATCTGTATTTTGTCTATCAAAAAGAACCTCTTGGCTTGGGAGATGCCTTAAGATGCGCCAAAGATTTTATCAGCGGGATGCCGTTTATTATGGCTATCACAGACCAGATACTTCTGTCAAAAGTGCCAGCTACCAGACAACTGCTGGATGCGTGTAGGCATGCTGAGGGGATATGGAATTTTATTGTAGAGATCCCAGACAACGAGGCGGACTTTTTCAAAGGTTCCAGATCGTTTAAATACAAAAAGATTGTGCAAGATTTATGCGTTATCGAAGACATCTCGACTGATAAGACCTCACCGATTAGGGGATTTGGCAGGACCTTGTATTTGCCTGAAGCACTTGAATATATGACAAAAGAGTACATCAATAATAAGACCGGCGAGGTAGATCTTTTGAAAACATTTCAGGCACTTAAGAAGAATAGCTTCCCGTTATATGGAACGATCCTTGAGGGCATCCCCTGCGATCTGGGAACCTGGGAAGGATACTACTATTATCAGCATGTAATTCTTGGGCATCTGAATTCTGAGGGAGAATCTTTATGATAATAGGGATACTTCAGCCGGGTTATCTTCCGTGGCTTGGATTTTTTGAACAAATGTATAAAAGTGATACCTTTGTAATCTACGATGATGTTCAGTATGACAAACAGGGTTGGCGAAATAGAAATAGAATTAAGACGGCCAATGGTGTTCAATGGCTTACTGTGCCTGTTGTTGTCAATTTCAAAGAAAGTCCTCTCATCAACGAGGTCAGGATTGACAATAAGATAAACTGGAGAAAAAAGCATCTTCTTTCAATAAAACAAAATTATTCTAAGGCCCCATGTTATAGAGAATATATAGGGATATTTGAAGATGCCTATTCAAGAGAGTGGGAATATCTGGTAGATATTGATATGTTTTTTATAGTTAAATTAGCCAAATGTCTGGGTATGAATAATAAAAAAATAGTCAGGTCTTCGACCCTCAATGTCGAGGATGATAGAATAGAAAGACTTATTAATATATGCAAAATATTTAAGGCAGATACCTTCTATGAAGGTGCCGCAGGTAGAGATTACATTGATGAAAGCTATTTTGCTGAACATGGGATAAAGGTAGAATATCAGGATTACAAACATCCGGTATACAGTCAATTATACGGAGATTTTGTTCCTTATGTGTCTGTGATAGATTTACTTTTTAATCACGGCGAGGAAAGTCTTTCAATTTTAACAAATCAAATTTCAAGGAGGCAATAAGATGGCAAAAAAAACCATATTAGTCACTGGTGGAGCAGGGTTTATGGGGAGTAATTTTGTAAGGTATTTACTTAATAAATACCCGGATTACAAGATAATTGTATTAGATGCCCTTACTTATGCAGGAAATATGGAAAATCTGCCTGAGGTGAACCTTGATAATTCCCGGTTTAGTTTCTGGTACGGGAATGTCAGAAATGGAGAATTGGTTGACACCTTAGTCTCTCAGTCTGATATTGTCTTTCATTTTGCCGCTGAGACCCATGTGACCCGATCAATATATGACAACCTTCTCTTCTTTGAAACTGATGTTTTGGGCACTCAAGTTGTAGCTAATGCTGTTTTAAAGTATTCAGATAGAATCGAGAGGTTTGTTCATATATCTACATCAGAAGTTTATGGGACAGCAAGAGCGGAATTTATGGATGAAGAACAGCCACTTATGCCGATGAGCCCTTATGCGGCAGCTAAAGCAGGAGCAGATAGATTGGTCTATTCTTATTGGGCAACATATCAGATTCCAGCAATTATTATCAGACCTTTTAACAATTATGGTCCTAATCAGCATTTGGAAAAGGCCGTTCCCAGGTTTATTACCAGTTGCCTTTTAGATGAACCCTTGACTGTCCACGGAGATGGCAAGGCAAAGCGAGATTGGCTCTATGTAGAAGATCTCTGTGGAGCCTTAGATTTGGCTCTTCACGCTGATATAGATAAGATAAAAGGCGAAGTGATTAATATTGGGACAGGTAGAAGTATAGATATTCGAAGCATTGCTGAGATTGTTGCAGAGAAGATGAATAAACCGAAGTCTTTAATTACTTATATTGGAGACCGACCAGGCCAGGTGTTTAGGCATACTTCTTCTACTGACAAGGCAGAAAAGTTGTTAGGTTGGAAGGCAAAGACAAAATTTGAAAATGGATTGGATAAGACTATTGAGTGGTACAAAAATAATAGAAATTGGTGGGAAAAGCAACTGTGGATGAGAACTATCCCCATAACTACCGCCAAAGGGGAAAAGGAGATGCATTGATGAGTGAAGATTACCTTTTGTTCCATCAGCCTTGGTTAGGTAAGGAAGAAGAGAGGGAGATTGTTGATACCCTAAGGTCAGGATGGATAACAACAGGACCTAAGACAAAAAAGTTTGAGCAAGAATTTGCCAGATATACAAAAGCAAAGTATGCTCTCGGCTTAAATTCCTGCACCGCAGCTTTACATCTATCTTTAATAGCAGCCGGGGTCAAAGAAGGTGATGAGGTTATTACTACCCCAATTACCTTCGCCTCAACAGCCAATGTTATCATTCACCAGGGTGCAAAACCCGTATTTGTTGATGTTGAACCTGATACATTAAATATAGACCCCGAAAGGATAGAAGAGAGGATAACAAAGAAAACAAAGGCAATCATTCCAGTTCATTTTGCAGGATATCCTGCTGATATGGACAGGATAATTGAAATTGCCCAAAGGCATAATTTAGTGGTCATAGAGGATGCCGCCCATAGCATAGAAGCAGAATACAAGGGCAAGAAAATAGGCTCAATAGGAGATATGACCTGTTTTTCTTTTTATGCTACCAAGAATATCACTACGGGAGAAGGTGGCATGTTAACCACAAATAATAGAGAATGGGCAGAAAAGATAAGTATGTTGAGTCTTCATGGTATATCTCGTGATGCATGGAAGCGCTATGGAAAAGATGGCTATAAACATTGGGACATTATCTATCCTGGCTACAAATACAATATGTTTGATCTTCAAGCGGCTTTAGGTTTGGCACAACTTAAAAAGATAGAAGAGTTTTGGCAAACAAGGAAGAAATATACTCAAATTTATAGAGAGGCATTTGAGGATATTCCTCAAATTCAAGTTCTTTCGGAGAGAGGAGATATACGCCATTCTTATCATTTATTTGTAATCATAGTAAAAACAGAAGAATTGAGGGCAGATAGGGATACCATTATGAATGAAATTCAAAGAGAAGGCGTGGGTATAGGTATTCACTTCCGGGCTGTCCATCTTCATCCTTATTACAGAGAAACTTTTGGCTTTAAGAAAGGAATGCTTCCTAATGCAGAATATGCAGGAGAAAGGGTTATCTCCCTTCCCCTTTATCCAAGGATGAGCAAAGAAGATGTCCAAGGGGTGATCTCTGTGGTCAAAGGAGTGATAGAGCGATTTTAATGAAAGACTTAGACTCTCTACTTCCAATATTATGCTGTCCTTCTTGTCAAGGGAAGCTGAAGAAAGAAGGAAATAATCTTATATGTTTGGATTGTAACCAATCATTTCCTATCCAGAATGGAATTCCTTTTCTTCAAGACAAAGAATCCCAGGTTATGCTTGAAAAAGGAAAGGATGAATCACCTCGTAAGCTGGGAAGATTGATGAGCCTCCTACGCAATATGATAAGTAGGTTACTTCCACACCCTTTCGATTCTCCTTGGATGTTATCAAAGAAGGAGAAAGAGGGTCTGCCTAACTTCCTTTCTAAATTTAACCCCTTATCTTTAATCTTAAATTTAGGTTCTGGAACAAAAGATTATGGCGATAATGTAGTCAATTTGGATATTGACACCTTTGAGAATGTGAATATAGTTTCTGATGGACACAAGATTCCCTTTTGTGATGAGGTCTTTGATGGAATAATCTGTTGTGCTGTCTTAGAACATGTAAATAATCCCTACAAAGTAGTAAGTGAAATGTACAGGGTTTTAAAGAAAGGAGGGTATATCTTTAGCTCTGTTCCTTTTATTTATGGCTTCCATAGCTCCACTGGGACACATCAAGATTTTACAAGGCTTACCCAATTTGGGCTACAAGAGCTTTTCTCCTCCTTTGAAAAGATAGAAACAGGACAAGCAGGGGGAGTAAGTATATCGGTAATCTCTATATTGAGTGAATATTTAGCCCTTTTGGTTACTGGTAAGGATATTTTGCACTGGAGGCTACAATGCTTCTTTGCTTGGCTCTTATTTCCTTTGCGTCTATTGGATCCAATCTTGGCTAAGAGAAATAAATCTCACAGGATTGCCTCTAGCTTTTACTTTATAGGCAAAAAATTAGAAGATAAATGAGCCTTGCAAAATGGACATTGGGAACATTTGGGGCACAGATAGTAGGTGGTGTTTTTTCCTTTATTGGCTGGAATATAATAAATGCCAGGATATTGGGTCCAGAAGGAAAAGGGGTTGTTACCTTAGCTTTCCTTTACCCAGAGTTATTTTTCACTCTATTCTGGCTTTCACTTAATGCCCCCTATCTCTACCATATCGGAAGGAAAAAATATAAATTAGGCAATTTTGCGGCTAACTCTTTGGTCTTTGCAGGAGCATTAGGCAGTCTTGCTCTAATTATCTTCTGGATCACCTTCTTTCTATTCAGAGAGCAACTTTATCCTGGGGTAAGGGGAACATATTTGGCTGTCACGATGTTGCTTGCCCCAGCCTTCATGATCATTTACTATTTTACTACTATATTACAGGGAAGCTATAATATCCGTGATTATAATCTGGTCTGGCTCACCTGGAGAATAGGTGGGGTTATTTTCATTGTTCTGTTGGTTCTTATCCTAAGATTAGGGGTATGGGGAGCAATCATTGGAGGAAGCATAGCTATATTTTCTGCTGGAGCTATAGGCATATTTTTAGTAGCTCGGATAACAAAGAAAGAAGATTGGCAGATTCAGCCTCAATTATTAAAAGAAACCTTAATAGATGGCATTAAGCTACATATTGGCGGTATTACTACATTTCTACGCAGCAGGGCAAGTATATTTTTGCTTAATTATTACCTCGGAGTAAGGGATGTAGGGCTTTTCTCTGTTGCCTTAACCCTCTCAGAGATGTTATATTTTATTCCCCAGGCAACATCTACTGTTCTCTGGCCAAAGGCATCAGGAGCGAATGAAGAAGAGGCAGCAAGGCTATCTGCTTTGGTGTGCCGACATACACTACTCTGGATGACTCTTGCTGCTATCATCCTTGCAATAGGTGCAAAATTCTTTGTCTTCCTATTTGTAGGAAGGGTATTTTTCCCAGTCGTTTTGCCTTTAATTATACTCCTTCCTGGAACGGTCTTTTTCTCTTTAGGGATAAATCTTGCTTCTTTAATAATAAGACATAGAAAATTTTTATTGGCAACTTATATTTCCACCTCTTTAGCAGCAATAAATATTGTCCTTCTCATTTTATTGATTCCACGCTATGGCCTTATTGGAGCAGCATTAGCTATCCTTATTACCCAAATATTAGGTGGTTTTACAAGCATCTTTATTTTCTTTTTCCTTTCCAAGAGAAGCCCAAAAGAGCTCTTTTGCTTCACCAAAGAAGACCTTTTGCTTTATAAAAATCTGGTTGCCAGAATATACGAGAAGATTATAAAATTAAAAAAGAAAGATGCTTGCTAAAAATGATACAGGTTTTCGTAAGGCATTTATAAATATCCTTCTTGGGATTGGAAAAAAATACCAAAAAGGAGGCACAGGAAGTATGATCTCTTTATTACAAGAACAGAGCACTAAGGTATGGCCTGATCTTAAAGGGATACTAAAAGAGATTGATTGGGCGGTTATTGGTGGCGTAGGATTAAGGTTATACATCCCAGAACGACAAACCCAGGATTTAGATATAGCTATAAATAAGAAGGATGAAAAAGAGGCAAAAAAGAGGCTAAAAGAAGCAGGATTTGAGTATAAAGGGGGGCTTTCTTGTGGTGGTTCGTGTTGGCTTTCACCAGAGAATGTGGTTATAGATGTGATTGAATGCGAAGAAGCCTGGATAGATATAGTCCTAAAAGAGGCGAAGAAGAACAGAGACTACCAAGGACTTCCCATTATTCCTTTTGAATACCTTATTTTAATGAAGTTTACCTCGGCCCGCGTTCAAGATATAGCAGATATTACACAAATGTTAGGTCTGTGTGATACCGAAAAGATTGAAAGAACACGTCAGGTGTTTAGGAATCAGCTTTTAGAGGGATTAGAAGATTTAGAGAGTTTAATATACTTAAGTAAGCTTGAAAATGAGAGAAGACAAAGCTTGCAATAGCGAAAGATTTTCTTTTGGTGAGAACTGGAAGAGGTTTCTTGGTGTGCTTAATGATAAGCGGATAGCAGAAGCAGAAATATCCATAAAAGAGATGCTTGGAGTAAATGATTTAAGGCAAAAAAGCTTTCTTGATATTGGCTCTGGAAGTGGATTATTCTCTTTGGCAGCAAAACGATTAGGAGCCAGTGTCCATTCCTTTGATTATGATGCGGAATCTGTTGCTTGCACAAATGAACTAAAAAGGCGATATTTTCCGGATGATACCGATTGGAGAATAGAACAAGGTTCTGCTCTAGATACAGACTATCTGAAATCCTTAGGGAAATTTGATATTGTCTATTCTTGGGGTGTGCTTCATCATACGGGAGCTATGTGGAAAGCATTAGAAAATGTTCAATCCTTGGTTGCAAGCGGAGGCAAATTGTTTATCTCCATCTATAATGATCAAGGCTTAGCCAGCAAAATCTGGTGGATGGTTAAGCGAACCTATAACCTTCTTCCTAATGGGCTTAGGTTCTTCATTTTATTGCCAGCCTTTATTTGCCTTTGGGGATGTACTATGGCTAAAGATATGCTTTGTGCAAAACCTTTTGCTACCCGGAAGAACTATAAAAGCATTCGTGGCATGTCAGCTTGGCACGATTTAGTAGATTGGATAGGCGGATACCCTTTTGAGGTAGCAAAACCTGAAGAGGTCATTTACTTTTATCAAAAGAAGGGGTTTGTCCTGGTAAAATCAAAAGTAGTGGGTAAAAGACTTGGCTGTAACGAGTTTCTCTTTGAGAAACCATAGATAATGAAGATAGTTTTCCTCATACGCTCCTTAAACCGTGGTGGCGCAGAAGGACAGATTATAACACTTGGCCAGGGACTTTGTAAAGAAGGTCACTGCGTTTCAATCTTTACCTTTTATCCTGGCGGTAGTTTAGAGAAAGAGTTGCAGGGAGAAGCGGTAAAAATAGTCTCTTTTCAAAAAAAGGGCAGATGGGAAATATTTCCCTTTCTTTTTCGTCTTCTTCGAGCCTTACGGAGAGAAAAACCAGACATCCTTTATAGCTTCCTTGTTGAGTCAAACATAATAGCTGTGATACTAAAGCCTTTACTTTCTAAAACTAAGATAGTCTGGGGAATAAGGGCATCCAATGTGGATTTGGCTCGGTATGACTGGTTTGTCCGCTTGACCTTTAGGCTACAGTGCATACTCTCAAGATTTGCTGACCTTATTATTGCCAACTCCAAGGCTGGAGCAGACTATCATATTGCAAAAAGTTTTCCCAAGGATAAGGTAAAAATCATCCCAAATGGCATAGATACTGAAAGGTTCTCACCTTCACCTGAGGCAAGAAAAAGGATTCGGTTAGAATGGGGAATAAGAGAAGATGAGAGATTGATTGGCTTAATTGGAAGGCTTGACCCAATGAAGGACCACGCAACCTTTTTAAGGGCAGCATCACTTTTGCAAAAAGAGAGAGACAATGTGCGTTTTGTCTGTGTAGGAAGAGATACTACAGATTATAAGCAGGAATTGCAGGAGCTTGGTTTGACAAAACAGTTGATTTGGATAGGCGAAAGAAGCGATATGCCTGCTGTCTATAATGCATTAGACATCTTATGCTCATCTTCTTTTGGGGAGGGTCTATCCAATGTTGTTATTGAGGCTATGTCTTGTGGAGTACCGGCTGTTGTAACAGATGTAGGAGATTCAGCGGATATTGTAGGAGATACAGGAATAGTAGTGCCCCCTAAAGAGCCTGAGGCTTTGGCAAATGGATTAAAGTTGATGCTTGAACGCTTAAGGGATGACAGCCTGCTTTCCGAAAAAACTCGCAGCCGAATATCTTCTCAATTTAGCCAAGAGATACTTGTTCAAAAGACATCAGAGGTGTTAACGAGCTTATTGACTAATTAGAGATATACCCAAAAGCAACAGATTTCCAAATTTTTTTTAAAAAAACATTTAAGTATTTTTCAAATAAAGCCGATATAATAAATGTGAAGCAGTTTTTAACTAATGAACAACGCATCATCTTACAAAAAACTTTATCGGGTGTGTCAAAGAAAAGCGTTCTGCTTATAAGTTAAATGCAATTTTACTCTCTTAATAAGGAATGGAATTTCTATTCCCGTAGCCGATGTATTGTTTATTGATGTAACCACTATATATCAATATTTC
>JASEHO010000159.1 GCA_030018505.1 bacterium | reverse complement strand
ATAAAATATATCTCCAATATCCCCATAATCTCCTTATCTCCTTTTCTTACACGGTATAAGAGATGTTTTTAGCCGTCGTCCAAGAGTAGCCACACCTTTATCTTTTGTTAAAAGTCATAGCCAAGGCTAAAGTGGGTCATCCGATCTCCTTTTCTTGGATAGGCTATATCAACCCTGATAGGTAAAAACCCAGCCAACATTCTAAAGCCAAACCCAGTGGAAGATAGGGTCTCTTTAGGCTTTTCTTCTTTTTTCCAATATGTGCCAACATCATAAAAAAGGAGCATCCTGAGGCTCTTTAGAGAAAAACCTAAGGCAAAGTCTATTCTTTCAATAAATGGGATTCTGAGCTCAAGGTTGGCAGAGGCTATACCCTCTCCCCAAAACTTGTCTATCTCATAGCCGCGCAGGAGGGGTTCCCATCTTATAGGAAGAAGGCTTATTCCACCAAGCCCAAACTCCTGAGCATCCCTTCCAAAGCTCTCTTTATAAAAGAGACGGGAAGCAAGAACAGACCTTTTGCTCAGTCTAAAATATTTACGAATATCAGCCTTAGTTGTGTTGAATTCTAAGGTATTTGAACCAGAGGCAGGATTGATAGCCAAACAATAGACCAATTTTACACGAGAGCCAGATACAGGCCCTACCCAGGACCAATTAGCTGTATCTTGAACAAAACCTACTGACAAGAGATTGACCTTATTTTTCTTGGATGGCCTATCTTCTGGCGTGATGTAATCCCTGTCCCATCCCTCAATAAGTGCAGAAAACTCAAGCCTGCGAAACCTTGAGAGTGGATAATCAATATAACCCTCTATACCAGATTCTGCATCAATAAACTCTGTGCTTGTGCCAAAATACCTTCTTTTTTCACTGAATATTCCCACGCCCATAGACGGACGCTTTTCTAAGTAATGATAAGAAAAGGCAAGGTTGGAAAGATTGGAGATGCCTGAGGCATAATCTGTAGAGAGAATGAGCCTATGGTTTCCAAGAATATCTGAGGCAGCAATATTCATCCTTCCTGTCAAACCCTCTCGGCTGTCATAGAGAAAATCACCCTTTCTCCAATCAAAGGAAAGGTTTGTGGAGTAAGCCTTCTTCGTAAGTTTTGGCAGAGAAACCTCCTCTTTGGAGATAGGGGTAAAATTAGGAAGCTCTTTGTATGTAAGCTCATTACTTAGCTCCATAAGATAAAGCTGGTATCCACCTTGATGATAGACAGATATAGCAATTTTATCCTTAGATGGATTTACCGCAAAAGACCGAACCCCTCCGACAAGATTAGTTACCTTAGCATAGCTTTTTTTCTCAATATCGCAAAGGTAAAGGTTAAAACCACCATCCTCATTGGAAATAAAAAGAAAGCTGTCTTCATTTATCCAAACAGGATATGCATGGACTGAAGCTAAAGAAAATAGAGCCTGGCTCTCACGGGTCAGAAGGTCTAATATCCAGACAGAGGATGAGCCGTTTTCTTCACGAACAAACAAACACTTATTCTTATAACAAGAAGGGAATTTATCACAAGCCCCAGTCAAACCAGATAACTCCCCTGAAACTGAGTCAAAAAGATAAAGCCCACATCTTCCATCCTTAAACCCTGAGACTATCAACCTCTCGTTATCAACAAACTCTATCTGTTCAGCTTCATCTAAAGCAATGGGTATCTTCTTCGTAATCTTGTCGGTAAGCACAGAATAGATAAAGAGATTATCGCACCTCTTGTTTCTTACCAAAAACCCTATGTTTTTCCCATCAGGAGAGAAAGAAACAGGTGAATTCTTTGCCTTTTTTGCCACCCTTTTGATCACCTCGCCAGTCTGGCTCTTTATCAAAAGAACCCCTTGTTCTTGTGAACAAACAGCAATCATATCTCCACCAGGAGAAAAAGATGGAAAGGAGTAAGAGTCCCCTATCCTCTTGCCTATATCCTTTATTGATGCCTTTTTTTGGACAAGCGGCCAATATCTTCTCTTTAACTCTCTCCTCCAGCCCTCCTCAAGCTCAGAAATGGATATACCCAAAGAAGATTCTATCAACCTATCAAGGCTTATCCTTGTAGCAAACTTTCTGTGCATCACTACCAACTTATCCTCTCCATAGGTTTGGGCAATATAGTCAATTAAGGAACGGCTCTCTTGATAGGCAAGATAGACATTATCTATCATAGAAAAATCAGAGAGCTGATTTAATGATATGAATCCACCCTCAATAACAGCATCCCGCAGGACCATTTCACCTTCTTCTGTTATTGGCCCTGCCTCATACTCGGCCATACCCTCCATAAACCAGAGCGGAGGTTGGGCTATAAACTGGTTTGTCAGGATTGACTCAAAGAGGTCTGGATAGAGGATTTGGTAGGAGAAGATATGGGTAACCTCATGGGTGATGGTGTGGTGTAGCTCTGCGTAAGAGCCTGAAAAAGGAATGGCAATCCTAAACTTAAAGACCTCAGCAAACCCTCCTACACCCTCATCAATCAACTCTAAGATGATGTTTGTTTGTTCAAAGTCATAGTGTGAGGCGAAGAGGACAAAGGGAATCCTCCTATTCACATCAGTTTTGAGATGTTGAGATACCCGAGCATATGCCTCTTCAGCCCAAAGAGAAGCCAAACTTGCCAAAGGCTCTATTCCTTCGTTGAAATAGATATCAAAGTGCTCTGTCTCAACGACATTCCAGATAAACCCTTTGTATCTTACCTTATTCTTGCCGAAATCCTGGCTATAGCCAAAGGAGGAGATGAGAAGAAGTAGCAAAAATAGTCTTTTCACAAGACAAATTATCCCTGATTTAACACCTCTTTAGCAACTTTATATTTGTAATGCCTCAGTTACTCGGTGGATAAAAAGATAGTGAATTATAGAGATAGAG
>JASEHO010000158.1 GCA_030018505.1 bacterium | reverse complement strand
CCAATCCGCGCACCACTCCCAAATATTGCCACTCATATTGTAGCAGCCCCACGGACTACAGCCATCAGGATAGCTCCAGACCGAGCAGGTTGTCTCATTTCCCTTGCTCTCTGTGTTCCGACACCTGCTTTTGTCCCAATCGTTTCCCCAGGGGTACTCCCGACCGTCAATGCCCCGGGCCCCCTTTTCCCACTCAAGCTCGCTCGGCAAACGGCAGCCCGCCCAGTCGCAATATGCCTTCGCATCCTCCCAGCTTACGCAAACCACCGGGTGGTCCGACTTCTGTGCTGGAAAACTCTTGCCCTGCCATACCGCATCGCTCCAGTTCGCCTTATCCGGAGGACGATGACCTGTCTCGTTCACGAAACACTTATATTGCGCATTCGTTACCGGATGCAATCCCAGGTAATATGCCGGAAGACGAACCGGAAACGGATCGCCGCCTCCCTCGCCAGAATCCGAACCGCCAGCCAGAAACTCCCCCTCCGGGATCAACAACAGCAAAGAGCCGTCCTTTGCGTTTTCGAGAAGGAAGCGTTCCCTGTCGGGAAGGGCTGGCATCAGCCGTTGAAAATATTCCCGCGAGCCTGGCTTAAACACCTTTAAATCTTTCATCAAAAACCATCCTTATTTGTAATGCTTCGGGATGATTCATTTTTATCGTTTTTCCTGTGATTTCTTTTGGAAATTAGAAATTGGGTAACACTTTACCCATCTGAAGATTGTGTAAGTAAGGAGAAATGGAGAAAAAGGAGAATTGGAGAAAGACTCTTATTTATCTTTTTCTAATTCTATCCTTCTTACATCAATCTTAGAATCTGCAAAGTTGACTAATAATCCTATCCTTTTATCTACTGCTTTTAGATATGATCTAACCTGGGCATAATACTTGCCACTTATCTCCTCAACCGTTTTAAGCTCTACCACAATTTCATCTTCAACAAAGAGATCAAGTCTATGAATGCCAACTTCAACATCTTGATAGAAAATTTTGATTTCTTTCTCTGATTCAAAAACCAAATTTTGCCTTCCAAGTTCAACCCTCAAAGCATTGTGATAAATACTCTCTAAAAAACCAGGACCTAACTCCTTGTGAACATTGACACAGGCACCAATGATCTTATCAGTTAATTTCTCTTCTCTCCATTTCTCCATATTCCCCTCTTCTCCTTTGTTACACTTCATTCTCGGTAAATAGTTACCATTTTTATAAGTATAACTACAAAAAATAGTTTTGTCAATGACCGTGCTCACAAAACAGAAAAAAATTTTATTACAAAAAATTATGTTACCCTTTTTCAAATATTCCTTTGAATTCTGCAATACACTTATCCAGTCTTTCCTTTAGATCTTCAATAAACTCTTTCTTTTCAGCTAATTCTTTCTCTATCTCTGGGTGATCTTCTTCCATGAAGCGGAAGAATGCTTTTTCAAACTCAGAGACCCTTCCTTTTTCTATAGAATCAAGAAATCCTTCAGCACCTGCCTCAAGGATCATTATCTGTTTAGCCACTGGCATAGGTTGGTATTGGCCTTGTTTTAGAATCTCCACCATTCTTTCCCCTCTTACTATCTGAGCAAGGGTTGCTTTGTCTAAGTCTTCGGAAAACTCAGCGAACTTTGCCAGCTCTCTATATTGAGCAAGTTGAAGCCTCAAGCCACCAGCCACCTTCTTCATTGCCTTTGTCTGGGCCGCAGAACCAACCCTTGAGACTGAAAGCCCAACATTTACGGCAGGCCGTATCCCTGAATAGAATAGCCCTGATTCTAAGTATATCTGGCCATCAGTGATAGAGATGACATTTGTAGGTATATAGGCTGAGACATCTCCAGCCTGCGTCTCTATGATAGGAAGTGCTGTCAGTGAACCTCCTCCTTGAGCATCATTATACTTTGCCGCTCTTTCAAGCAATCTTGAATGGAGGAAGAAAATATCCCCTGGATATGCTTCTCTACCTGGTGGTCTTTTAAGAAGTAGAGACATCTGACGATAAGCCTGAGCGTGCTTACTAAGGTCATCATAAATGACCAGAGCGTGTCTGCCTGTATCCCTGAAATACTCACCCATAGCACAACCAGCATAAGGGGCTATATACTGAAGGGGTGCAGGTGTATTGGCTGTTGCAGAGACAATTGTGGTATATTCCATTGCCCCTGCTTCCTCTAATATCTTCTGCACCTGAGCGACATTTGACTGTTTCTGTCCAATAGCTACATATATGCAGTAAACATTCTCTTCCTTCTGGTTGAGTATGGTGTCAACGACAATGGCTGTCTTTCCTAAAGACCTGTCTGAAATGATAAGCTCCCTTTGACCCCTACCTATAGGAATCATAGAGTCTATTGCCTTTATCCCTGTCTGCATAGGCTCGCACACAGGTTTTCTGCTGATAATAGATGGTGCCTGGGACTCAACAGGTCTTCTATGAGGGGTTACTATCTCTTTCTTTCCATCAATAGGGTTGCCAATGCCATCAACTACCCTTCCAAGGAGCGCCTCTCCAACTGGAACATCTATTATCCTTCCTGTGCAATAGACCCTGTCTTGTTCTTTGACAGCAGTTTCAGGGCCCATAATCACCGCGCCTATGGTCTCTTCCTCAAGGTTTAAGACAAGCCCAGAGACACCAGAGGCGAATCTTAATAGCTCTCCAGCCATAGCCTCCTTTAGCCCATAGATTCTGGCGACACCATCCCCTACCTGAATAACTGTGCCAACTTTGGCAATATCCAACTCCTTTTCAAATTTTTCAATCTCAGAGAATATAACCCGCGTTATCTCTTCTGTTCGTATCTCAGCCATTATTTACCTCCGTAACAATAGACTATAGGTAACCGCTTAAGCATCTCCATTAGGAGTGTCCGGAGATAAATCATTTCAAATTT
>JASEHO010000157.1 GCA_030018505.1 bacterium | reverse complement strand
TTTACATTTTACATTGAACTTTACTCGGTTACTTCAGATGAGTAAAGTGTTACAATGTAAGGTAACTATTTAGCCAAGCAAAGGGCAATGAAGGAAAAAGGAGCACCAGAACACCGGAACAGAAAGTAAAGAATTTAACTGACTTCTCTGATGACTGGTGCACTGGTGACTGGTGCTACTTCAAATGGGTAAAGTATTACGATTATATTACAAAGCTATTAGGATTTCAGGATTTTATGTAAGAGCCAAACTATATTTTAAGTTGACAATCATTATATATGGTATAATAATTATACGGAGAAAATAACAGACTTCCAAAGATTTGGACTGTTTTTGCAAATGTTAATGAACTATCACAATGGGTCTTATCGGTATATAAAATGAAGAAGATTATTCTGTTTTTAGGTATTTGGGGGCTTTGTTTTAGCCAGGGAACTGAACAGGGAGAGAGATTATATAAATCAGGGCTATTTCAATCAGCCCTTGATGTATTAAGGGATGCACAGGGGCCATACCCTGCTTACCTTAGGGCAGAGTGCCTTTTTCAGCTAAAGGAGTATGAGAAGGCATACAAGGAATTTCTTAAGGCATCTGAGATGCGTCAGGAAAAGGAGAAACAGGTTCTAATATCCTTCAGAATCCCTGAATGTTTATGGCTTTTTGGGGAAAAGCAAAGGGCTATAATAGAGTATGAAAATGCTATCAAAATGTATCCAGAAGCCCCACAGACTACAGATGTTCTTTACAGGATAGCCCTTTACTACACCGAGAGCCTTCCATTAAAAGCCATTGATGCCTTGACCCAACTTCTCAAGAGTCCCAATATAGAAAATATTGATAATATTCATTATCTCCTTGGGCTTTGTTTTGATAAAACAGGGGATAAAGAACAAGGAGCAGAGCATTTCAAAAAGGTTCTTGATTTTTCAAAGAAAGATAACCTACGGACTTCAGCCTACCTCTGGACGATTGACTGGCTATATGAAAGGGGTGATTTCCAAGAAACCCTTGTTTTGGCAGAGTATTTCACCAAAGAGTATCCAATAGATGCAAGGAAGATAAGGGATACTATCTTCTCCTGCCTATACAACCTAAAAAGATATAATTCTGCTGTAAGCTTTTTTCCTGAGATAGAAAACCCCGGCCAGGAGCAGTTTTTTGCTTATGCGGATTCCCTTTATGAGACAGAAAGATACACGGAAGCAATAGAGGCTTATAAAAATGCGGGTACATCTTCCTATATCTATTATACCATAGGTTTTTCTTATCTTAATCTTGGCTTTCTGACAGAGGCATTCAACTTTCTTGCTCAATCTGATGTAACAGAGGATACCTTGTATCTGATGGCAGATATAGCCCAGAAAATGGGAGAGAAAAAGGCAGAGATAGAATGTTACAAAGCCTTGCTAAAGCTATATCCAGAGAGTAAATTGAGAGAAGAGGTTTTGGGTAGGCTTGGTTTATCCCTGATTGATGGAGAAAGGATAAAGGAGGCAGAAAATATCTGTCAGGAGATGGACAAAGACTATCCAACAAGCTCTTATCGCCTTAAGCTCTTGTATGGGATTGGAAATATAAAGGAAGGGACTGAGGCTTTACCCTATCTTTCAAAGATATTAGCAAATTTTCCAGATTTTAGTGAAAATTCCAAGCTCCTCTATCGCCTGTCCGAGATAAATTATGGCTTGAATAGGTATGATGAGGCAGAAAAATACTTCTGCCAGCTTTTTGAAAGATTTCCAGGCTCTGAGCTTGTTTCTCCAGCCCTTTTTTATCTTGCCTCTATTTACGAAAAAAGAGGCGATCTAAAAAAAGCAAAGAGAACCTATGAGCTTATTTTTTCATTTTCAGATAACCAAGCACCAAAGGCTCTATTCTACTCTGCAAACCTTTCTTTCTTTGAAAAGGAGTATAAGTCCGCGCTAAATAACTACACCAAGATTATCAAGGACTATCCAAAGAATTACATTGCGCCACAGGCAACATATCAGATTGGCTGGTGTTATTATAAGATGGATGATTGGGCAAAAGCGAAAAGATACTTTAAGGCTGTTTTGGAGTATCAAGATGAATCACTAAAAGCCAAAGCCTTATATTGGGCAGGCTGGGCTTGTTTTATGGAAGGAGACTTTAAGGAGGCAGAAACCCTTTATTCTAAACTTTTAGAAGGGTATCCAAAAGACCCAATCTTCTTTGAGGCAAGGTCCAGATTAGCCATAGTCTTATACAATCAGGGAAAATATAAGGAGGCTCAGGCTACATATCAGAAAGTGGTAGAAGAAGCAACTGATTTAGAGCTAAAGATTGAGGCTATTCATCAGGTGGCAGATTGCCTCTTAAAGCAGAATAAGGCAGGTGGGGCGATAAATTATTATAAGCTCTGGCTTGAAAAGTTAGAAAACCCAGAGAAGAGATGGGAGATCCAGCTTAAGATGGCTCAAGATTATTATCATGCTGGCCAAAAGGAGCTTGCCAGAGAGGAGTATGAAAGGTTCTTAGAGCTTGGCTCAACAGAAAGGCGTGATGAGGCTTATTACTGGATAGCCAGATCATACCTTCCAGACCAACCAAAGGATGCTTTCAAGTATTTCAAAAAGGTGATAGACTTTTATCCTCAATCCGACTGGGCCGCAGATAGCCTTTTTAAGATGGGAATAATATTAGATGATGATGGGAATAGTCAAGAGGCGAAGAAAATCTTTGAAAGGTTTATCAAGGAATATAAGGATAGGCAAGACTTAGTCTCTGAAGCAAAGAGATACCTTAAAGGCTATTAACAAAGGATTAAATCCAGGTAACTATTTACCCATCTAACAGTGAAGCAACAACTAAGAAAAAAGGGAATTCAATGCAAAATTATCAATTAGCAATTAACTTTTGAAGAAGAGGAATAATTTTAAGATTAATTACTAATT
>JASEHO010000156.1 GCA_030018505.1 bacterium | reverse complement strand
TACAGCATGTTTTATGGTACAACCATTTATTGGAATTTCAATTTATTTAGGTATAATAGCAAAAAAATTTTGACAGAATGTGGCAAAGGGATTATACTACATCCAGCTAAAAATAAGAAGTTTTTTTGTTAAGTAAAAATGGCAAAAAAGATTCTCCTTGTTGATGACGAAAAGGACTTAGCTGAGACTGGAAGGATTGTTCTTCAAGAAGAGGGATATTCTGTAGAGCTTGCCTATGATGGGCTTTCTGCAGTGGAAAAGGTTTATGAAGAAAGGCCTGACCTTGTTGTCTTAGATATTTCCCTGCCTGAGATGGATGGGTATCAGGTCTGCCGAGTCCTAAAAAATGACCCCCAATACTCTGATATTCCGATTATTATGCTTACAGCCAGAGCTCAGCGCTCAGATGAGTTCAGGGGCAAGGAGACCGGAGCAAATGAGTATATGACCAAGCCTTATAGCCCAGAAATGCTTATAGAGAGCGTAAAGAAAATTCTTGGATAGAATGACAAAAGAGGAACTGATAAAAGAAAATCAAGGGTTTAAGTTAAGGATTGCAGAGATAGAGGCAGAGGCACAAAAAGCAGAGGCAAGAAAGAAGATTATTGCTAATGTCAATAAGATGCTTGACAGAAGTCTATATGAGCTCTCTGTTATCAACAAGATAAACAAGCTCCTTTCTAAAACCCTTGACTATACCGAGATTATAAAGGACATCACCCATCTTCTCTCTGAAATGGTAGAGTATGTTGCCTCAGGCATACTGCTCTGGGATGATAAGACATGCCTATTCAAGGTTTATTTGCGCTCCCCAAGAAACAGGGGATTTATCTCTCAGTTCTCAGAAAAGGCGAGCTTGAGGTTTGCTGAATTTGCTGGACAGTCTCTCCCGGCTGACAAGTTTTTGATTGAGGTTGCCAATCCTGAACTTTTGATTGAAAATGAGACAAAGGGTGGGATAATGGGTTCATTCCTTGCCTCAGGCCTCAAAGTGGCAGAGAAGACAATTGGCCTCATATGCATTGCCCATACCAGAACCAATGGTTTTTCGCCAGAAGATACGCGGCTATTAGAGCTATTAGCAAATAATTCAGCTATTGCCATAGAGAATGGACTTCTTCACAAGGAAATAGAAGAATTAGCTATTACTGATGGGTTGACCGGGTTGAACAATTATCGGTATTTTAAGGAATCTATTCACCGAGAGATAGTGCGTTCATCAAGATATGACCTTGTCTTTTCCCTTCTTCTCCTTGATATTGACAATTTCAAAATGATAAATGATACTTATGGACATCCAAAGGGGGATGAGGTCTTGTCTTGTCTGGCAAAGATAATAAAGAATAGTTTTCATAGAGAGATAGATATTCTGGCAAGATACGGAGGTGAAGAGTTCACCATCATTCTTCCTCAAACAACAAGAGAGAGGGCATATACAGTCGCTGAGAAGATGAGAAGAGATATAGAAAAAGGAATTTTTAAGCAGACAGGACTTCCTAAGCCAGTAACCATAAGCTGTGGTATTGCTCAATATCCTGACGATGGAAGAACTGAAGATAAGCTGATTAAATCTTCTGACACTGCCCTTTATTTAGCAAAAAATAGCGGCAAGAACAGAATTTGCTTGAAATAAGACTTGTATAATGGACAAATGATGTATATAATAAGTAGTGAATAGTTTATAGTTTATAGTCATAAGGATAAAACCGACTATTCACTCTTAACTAGAGGAGGGAAGATGTTTAATTTTGAAGAAGCTGAGGCTCCTGTTATCCAGAACCATACCAAAATCAAGGTAATAGGAGTAGGAGGAGGAGGAGGAAATACAGTTGGCAGGATGCTTGAGAAAGCAGGTGATTGTATTGAACTGGTTATAGCCAATACTGACCTTCAGGCACTCAACTCAAGCCTTGTTATCAGTAAAATTCAGATAGGTGCTAAATTGACAAAGGGCTTGGGTGCTGGGGCAGATCCGAGCATTGGACAAAGGGCTGCAGAAGAAGATAAGGAGGCAATAAAAGAGAGATTAGCTGATGCTGATATGGTCTTTATCACTGCAGGAATGGGAGGTGGAACTGGAACAGGGGCTGCACCCATAATTGCTGAAGTAGCCAAAGAATTAGGCGCTCTAACAGTAGGTGTGGTCACAAGACCATTTCTCTTTGAAGGAACGAGGAGAGCAAGGCAGGCAGAGGAGGGTATAAATAAACTGATAGAAAAGGTTGATACGCTCATTATCATTCCCAATCAAAGACTGCTCTCTGGAGAAAAGAGTGTGCCATTAACTGAGTCATTCAAGTTGGCTGATGATGTCCTTCGCCAGGGAATTCAGGGCATATCCGATTTAATCACTGTACCCGGGATTATCAATTTAGACTTTGCTGATGTGAAGGCGATTATGAGTAGCAAAGGAAAGGCTTTGATGGGTATTGGCGAGACAGAGGGAGAGGGAAGGGCAAAAAGGGCGGCAAGTGTGGCTATATCCTCACCACTATTAGAGGATACATCCATTGAAGGAGCTACCGGCATACTCATAAATATAACTGGAGGCGATGACCTTACCCTTTCAGAGATAGATGAAGCCGCAAATATTATCATTGCCAATGCCGATAATGATGCCAATATCATCTTTGGAACAGCCCTTGACCATAATTTTTCTGGAAGGATGAAGATTACAGTGATTGCCACAGGTTTTGGGAAACACCACGAAAAATCAACCCTCTCTCCACTCAAATATGACCTAAAACAAGAAGAACAGCAAAAAGAGAGGATAGCCCTTCCGCCGATCTTTCCAGAGGACCTTGACACACCAACCTTCTTAAGGAAGCAACAACAACAAGGCTTTGGAGACTATAGAAGGAATGGCCTATAGTAACACTTGTAACCAGTTGAAGTAAAGTTCAATGTAAAATGTAAAATTAGCAATTAGCATTTTAAAATTATTCCT
>JASEHO010000155.1 GCA_030018505.1 bacterium | reverse complement strand
CCTGCTTTAAGTTTGATTCAAATTAAATATGCGCTTTTAGCCGCAATCATTTCAGGTGGAATTTTAATACCCGGCAATATTCCAAATATAATCTCAGCCAATAAATTAAAGATAAAAAGTAAGGATTGGGCAAAAATAGGTCTGCCGATTGGACTGACACTAATGGTAATCTATTTTATTCTATTGACTTTTCTTCTTTTAAGAGGTAACACTTTAGCCAGTTGAAGTAAAGATTCACAGAAGATCACTAGCAAATTTAGCATTTAGCATTACAAATTAAAATGATAACCTATCTTTTATCAAAAATATTTGGGACAAAGCAGGAGAGGGATATTAAGAGGCTTGAGCCTATTGCTGAGGAGATAAATGAGAAAGAGCCTGAGGTTTCAAGCTGGCCAGACGAAAGATTTCCTGCTGAGACAGAAAAGCTAAAAAAGGAACTGGCAGATGGTGCCTCCTTAGACGAAATTCTTCCCATTGCCTTTGCTATGACCAGAGAAGCAGCAAAAAGAACCATAGGCCTGCGACCCTTTGATGTTCAACTGATAGGAGGAATCGCCCTTCACGAGGGAAAGATAGCAGAAATGAAGACTGGGGAAGGGAAAACGCTTGTAGCTACTATGCCTGTCTATCTTAATAGCCTTGTTGGAAAGGGGGTTCATGTTGTCACCATAAATGACTACTTAGCCCAAAGGGATGCAAACTGGATGGGCCCTGTTTATCAGTTCTTAGGGCTTACTGTTGGCTTTCTCCAAAACGATATGAGGCCACAGGAGAAGAGAGCTGCTTACAACTGCGAGATTACCTATGGCACGAACAATGAGTTTGGGTTTGACTACCTCAGGGATAATATGGTTGTTGATGCGGCTTACAAGGTTCAAAGGGGTCATCATTATGCCATTGTTGATGAGGTTGACTCTATACTCATTGATGAGGCAAGAACACCCCTTATCATTTCAGGCCCTTCAGAAGAATCAACGGATAAGTATTACCGCATAAACAGCCTTATCTCCTATATCAGTAAGGACAAAGACTATCAGATTGACGAGAAACTACACTCAGCCTCACTTACAGAAGATGGCGTGAGAAGGATAGAAAGGATATTAAAGCTTCCAAACCTCTATGACCCAATGAATATAGACATTATCCACCATATAGAGCAGGCTCTTAAGGCACACAATCTTTTTAAGCTGGATGTTGACTACATCATCAAGGATGGAGAGGTAATTATCGTTGATGAGTTCACAGGCAGGCTTATGCCAGGAAGAAGGTTCTCTGATGGTCTTCATCAGGCATTAGAGGCAAAAGAGGGTGTCAGGATAAAGGAAGAGAATCAGACCCTGGCTACAATAACCTTACAGAACTACTTTAGGATGTATGAGAAGCTCGCTGGAATGACAGGAACAGCTGCCACAGAGGCAGATGAATTTTTTAATATCTATAAGCTTGATGTAGTTGTGGTTCCAACGCACAGAAAAATGATAAGAATAGACAGCCCTGATATGATTTACCAGACAGAGAAGGCAAAGTTTTCTGCTATTGTCTCTGAGATAGAAGAGCTTCATAAGAAGGGACAGCCTGTTCTAGTAGGAACTATCTCTGTGGAGAAGTCAGAAAGGATTAGCAGTATGCTCAAGAAAAAGGGTATTCCTCATCAGGTCCTGAATGCCAAGTATCATGAGATGGAGGCAGAGATTGTAGCTCAAGCAGGAAGAAAAGCTCAGGTTACCATAGCCACAAATATGGCTGGAAGGGGAACGGATATTGTTCTTGGTGGAAACCCTCCAAATCAAGCAGAGCACGAAGAGGTGGTCAGGCTCGGTGGCCTCCATATCCTTGGCTCAGAGCGACATGAGGCAAGAAGAATAGACAATCAATTAAGGGGTAGATCAGCAAGGCAGGGCGATCCAGGCTCATCCAGTTTTTATATCTCACTTGAGGATGACCTGATGAGGCTATTCGGTTCAGAGAGAATCTCAGGCATTATGACCAAGCTCGGCTTAAAGGAGGATGAGGTTATTGAGCACCCCTGGATATCAAAGTCTATAGAGAGGGCGCAGAAGCAGGTTGAGGCACATAACTTTGATATAAGAAAACGCCTCTTAGAGTTTGATGATGTGATGAACAAGCAAAGGAGTTTTATTTACAAGGAGAGGGACATCCTCTTAGCAGAAGAGGACCTATCTCCACATTTGATAGAGATGATTGATGAACTAACTGATACCCTTTTTGATGCCCATATATCAGAAGAAAATCAGGATGTTGAAGGCTTGCAAAGGGCTATTAGCCGCACCTTTCAGATTAGCCCAAAGCTTTCAGAAAATGATCCTGTAGAATTAAAAGAAAACCTGAAGAGATCTATCTTTGAAGGATGGGAGATAAAGAAGAAAGAGCTTGGAGAGGATTTTGTCGGGATTCAGAAGATGATTATGCTCTCTGTCCTTGATAACCTATGGAAGGACCATTTGCATAATATGGATGCCTTAAAAGAGGGTGTGTACCTCAGGGCTTATGGCCAGAAGGACCCATTGGTTGAGTATAGAAGGGAAGGGTTTGGTATGTTTGAGGAGCTAATCTATGCAATGAAGGAGGAGACAGTCTCACGAATCTTTCTTATTCAGATTCAAAAACAGATGCTAAGAAAAGAGTCTCTTTCAACAAAAAAAGGAATGCAAGCAATAGAGGAAGCTCCTATCTCTGCCAAGAGAAAGATTGGCAGAAATGACCCCTGCCCCTGTGGCTCTGGAAAGAAGTATAAATATTGCCATGGAAAGTAAAAAGAGGTGGGATGGTTCACTTTTAAAGTGAAATCTTGCGGTTAAAAAATGGAAATTGGAAATTGGAAATTAGAAATTGGAAAAGAAATTCGAATGAAAAATTCAATTTGACATATTAGAAATGTCGAGACTGGTGCAAATTTTGTAAGGGATGTTCTTTGACAAAAATAAGGCTAAAG
>JASEHO010000154.1 GCA_030018505.1 bacterium | reverse complement strand
AATTCTCCGTGAACTCAAGTCTCAGTGTTTTTACTTCAGTTAGGTAAACAGTTACGATTTTTTACTATGAGACCCTATCAAAAAAGGATAATTGTTGTTTGGGGGATAACAGTCTTTGCTTTTCTTGTGATTGTTACCCGATTGTTTGATATTCAGGTGATAAAGAGGGCTGAGTTTGTCAAGAAGGCAAACAAGATACAAAAAAGGGATAGAACTTATGTCCTGCCACGCGGCACAATATTTGATAGAGATAATAATATTTTAGCTATGAGTAATGAAACCTGGTCTATCTATTCTCATGTAAAGATGCAAGGTAGGGATCGGTCTAAAATAGCCGGGCTCTGTAAACTCTCAGAAAAAAAGATTGGCTTTATTGTTCGGAGAATTTCAATGGATACAGCAAGCCAGATAGAAAAAGAAAAGATTCCTAATATTAGCTTTGTTTCTGAGTATAAAAGGTTTTATCCCCTGGGGGAGCCTCTCGGCAGCCTTTTAGGTTTTGTAAAATTTGAGGATGATGCTACCAAAATTCAAGGGCTTTGTGGGATTGAAGGGGGATGGAATAAGTATCTCGCAGGTAAAGGACAGAAGATAGTGATAGAAAAGGATGGTGTGGGCTCTGTTACCTATACCAAAGAGAGGTTTCCAGATGAACTTTGTGGATACAATCTTTCTCTCTCTATCTCAGAAAGCTTGCAATACTTTGCTTATAAAAAGTTGAAAGAAACCTGTCTGAAATACAAGGCAAATGGAGGAGTGGTAATGGTTATGGCAGTTGGGACTGGTGAGATTCTTGCAAGTTGTAGCTGGCCATCCTTTGACCCAAATATATATTCTGACTGGAACCCATCTGAGTGGAAAAGGATTGAAAGGGATAACTTAAGGAATAGAGCCATATCCTGGGTTATAGAACCGGGCTCGCTTCTTAAGCCTATTATTTGTGCCATATTATTACAAGAAGGGGTGGTGGGAGAAAGCGATAAATTCTTCTGCTTGGGAAGTATGGAGGTAGGAGGGCGGAAGATCTTCTGCGTCCATAAGCACGGAGACCAGACCTTTAGGGATGTTTTAGTAAATTCTTGTAATGTGGGAATGACTTGTGCTATCCAGAGATTAGACGGAGCAATTTTAGTTGATTATCTCAAGCGGTTTGGATTTGGAGATAAAGCAGGGATTGGTCTTGATGAGGAAGAGAATGGAATTTTACCAAGAAATAAACCCTCTGAGCTTGGAAAGTCCAACCTCTCTTTTGGCTATGGGATTGGTGTCACACCCCTTCAGATGTTGATGGCCATAAGCACTATTGCCAATCAAGGCTTACTTGTCCAACCTATCCTGGTCTCTCGGATATTAGAAGGAAATGATTGTATAATCAAGGAATATTATCCCTCTGTGAAAAGGAGGGTCATTTCTGAAGCCATAGCAAAACAAGTCTCTGAGATGATGATTGATGTTGTTGAGAAGGGAACAGGGAAGGCTGCCAAAATTGCTGGATACAAGATTTGCGGAAAGACAGGGACAGCAGAGAAGGCTACAGCTGGCGGGTATGACAAAGATAAGGTTGTTGCCTCCTTTGTTGGGTGGCTTCCAGCAGAAAATCCAAAGGTGGCTATCTTAGTGATGATAGATGAACCACAAGCAGGGGTAAGATATGGAGGTGTAATTGCCGCACCTGTGTTTAGGGATATTGCAGAAAAGATAATTGTTCTTTATGGAATAAAGTCAGAAAGTGGCGAAACAAATCATGATTAGAATTACTAAGCTATTAAAGAAAGAGGTGGCAATCTCAGCAATGAGTAAGCCAATAGTGGCATGGAATATTACCAATAGATGCAATCTCAATTGTTGTCACTGCTATATCTCTGCTTCTGATAGGCCGTATCAGAATGAATTATCTACCGAAGAATCAAAGGGCTTAATCAATGACTTAGCCAATATGGGAATCTCTTTGCTTCTTTTTTCTGGAGGAGAACCTCTGCTCAGACCAGACATCTTTGAGTTGGGTGCTTTGGCTAAGGAAAGGAAAATAGAATCGGCTATCTCGTCCAATGGTTCTTTAATCACTATGGATGTGGCAAAGAAGATTAAAGACTCGGGTTTTTCTTATGTTGGCATAAGCCTTGATGGATTGAATGAGACGCACAATAGGTTTAGAGCCGTAAATGGTGCTTTTGAGAAAGCCTTAAATGGCTTACGGCTCTTAAAAAAAGAAGGAATAAAACAAGGGGTGAGGTTTACTGTCACCAAGCTAAATGTAAAAGAGCTTTCCGGAATAATTGAGCTTGTCTTAGAGGAAGGGATTAAGAGACTATGTATCTACAACCTTGTTTATACTGGAAGGGGAAGGGATATTACAGGGTATGACCTTGACAATTCTGAGAGAGCAGCGTATATGGAGTATCTCTTAAAAGAGGCAGATAGGCTCAAAGATAGATTGGAGATACTTACTGTCTGCAACCCAGCAGATGGAGTAAGGCTATTAAATTATATGCCAGAAGAAGAGAAAGAGCGGACAAGAGAGCATCTGTTGATGTATAGTGGATGCTCTGCAGGTAAGAGATTGGTCTGTATTGACTCAAAAGGGAATATCTATCCCTGCCAGTTTTGGAGAAAGAGTTTAGGGAATATCCGAGAAGAAGGATTTAGCAAAATCTGGAATGAAGATCAGTTCTTAATTAAGCTCAGAGAGAAAGAAGTCCATCTTACCGGAAGATGTGGCGAGTGTGAGCATAAAGATATATGCGGTGGCTGTCGGGTTAGGGCAGAGTTTACGAATAAGGATATCTGGGCAGAGGACCCATCGTGTTATATATAGAGAATATAGGCCTCTTAAAATAAGTAAAACTATTAACACTTTACCTATCTTGAGTAATAATCTCTCTCTCGGTGAGGGAAAAATTCAATGTAAAATGCAAAATTAGCAATTAGCATTTTAAAATTATTTCTCTTCTTCATTGTTAATTGCTAA
>JASEHO010000153.1 GCA_030018505.1 bacterium | reverse complement strand
TAAATACTGCCTTAGAGGTTGATAGACTGGCAAAGGATATTGGGATTGAAAAGATATTTGTCATAGGCAACAAGATAAGATCGCCAAAGGATGCTTCCTTTATTGAGGATAATTTGAGCCTTCCTATCCTTGGATTTATCTCATTTAACGAGGAGTTGGTGGAGATAGACATAAAAGGAGAGCCTGTCTTTTCTAACAAGAAGGCTGTAGAAGAGGTGATCAGGATTAAAGAAAGGTTGGCAATATTTTAACCTTTTTTGACTGCTAAAGGCTATTTTCTGACTGCTTAAGATTACTTGCTTAAGCGCTCACTCTTTCCTCCTCTTTACAGAAAAACCTTGATTTTGGTAGAAAAATTATATATAATCCACTTAATGAATGAGATAATTCCTTTCTTGCGGAATGTGCCTATCTTTACTTCTTTCAGCGATGAAGAACTTAATCTCCTGTCAAAGATTGTCCAAAAAAAGGCTTATGAGAAAGGAGAGATTATATTGAGGGAAGGTGAAGATGGGGATAGCTTCTTTGTCATTTGCTCAGGATTTGCCAAGTGCTTTACAAATCTTGGCGGCAAAGAAATTTTTATAAACATTATGTCCGAAAGAGAGTTCTTTGGAGAGATGGCTCTCCTCAACGAAAAGAAGCGGTCTGCCACAGTGATTGCCCACTCTAATTTAGAAACTCTGGTAATATTCAGAAAGGATTTTGTAAAATATATTCTCTCTAATTATAATGCTCTGGTGAAGCTTTTACAGACAATAAGCGAAAGGCTCCGAAAAGCTGATAGAAGGGCTGAAATATTCGCTTTTTTCCCAGGAGAGAAAAGATTAGCCGCAGTATTATATGATCTGACTAAAGAGCATGGAAAAAAAGATGATGGAAAGATTAGTATAGACCTTGGTTTAACTCATAATGATTTAGCCAAAATGGTTGGTTTAACCCGCGAGGCGACAACATCTATCCTCAATAGGTTTGTTAAGGCTAAGTTGATAAAGATAGGAAGAAGAAGGATTTCTATATTAGACACCACACTCCTATTTGAAATATTCTCCAAATATTCATAGGTATATATGGAACCCAAAGACCGTCTCATCATTGCTTTAGACACAAAAGATATAGCAGGCGCAGAAAGGATTTTGGATGAAACATCGCATCTGTGCAATATATTCAAGATAGGGCCAGGGCTTTTCATTAAAGAAGGAAGAGATATAGTTGAGGCTGTCAAGGAGAGAGGAAAGAGTTGTTTTTTGGACCTGAAGCTTTTTGATATTCCAAATACAGTTCTTTCGGCTTTAGAGTCAGCCGCTGCTCTAAATGTTGATATTATCACCCTCCATATCTTAGGTGGAGAAAAGATGTTAAGGTCTGTTGTAGCTTGCTACCTACGACCAAAACTTCTTTTAGGTGTAACTATTCTTACATCGTTTGATGAACAAGAAGCAAAAAGGTTGGGAATCAACCTTCCTCTTTCTGATACAGTAATTGAGCTTGCTAATCTTGGAAATAATTGTGGATTAGATGGCGTTGTCTGTTCTGGAGCAGAGGTTTCGCAAATCAAAGAACTTTTTGGAGGCAGTCTCTTGACCTGTGTTCCTGGAATAAGAATGAAAAGCTCATCTGATGACCAGAAGAGGGTTGTTACTCCAGAGTATGCGATAGCAAATGGTGCAGATTATATCGTTATCGGAAGACCAATTTTAGAGGCAGATTCTCCAAGAGAGGTGGTCTCTGAGATTGTTAAGAGAATAGAAAAAGCAAGTCTATAAATCGCATATCAGGAATTAAAGAAACCAAAAGAACACTTCTAAAGATACCCACAAGACCTTCTATGGCACGCTTTCGCCATCTGCCAATTTGCTCTCTGCTCCACGAGTCTCTTCATAATTGGCACCCTTTAGAAGTACCTGACCTTTCATCTCCATCCTCTCATTTTACAATTTACTTTTGACCTGAACGCTTACTAATCTCTTTGCTTCCTTTACCCGTAACCCCTCAGTTATCAGTTGAAAAATGTGTTTAAGGAGAAGGGGAAAGGGAGAAAAAGAAAGAATTGGAGAAAATTTCAAAGTATTATAAAGTATTGTTTTTGATAGATGCTTTCCCCTATTCTCCATAATTCCCCTTTTCTCCTTTTTACTCTATCTCTATAATTCACTATCTTTTTATCCACCGAGTAACTGAGGCATTACCTTTACCCTCATAATATTGATGCAAAAATCATTAAAAATAGCTTAAACTTTACCTAATCAACAAAGGAGGTAAGATTATGGTCAAAAGGATTGGAATTTCAACAGGTGGAGGGGATTGCCCGGGACTTAATGCAGTCATCAGAGCCGCAGTAAAGAGTGCTACTAATCTGGGTTGGGATGTGATTGGAATCCAGAGGGGATTTGAGGGTCTCATTGACACCAGAAAGTCGCATCTATTAGGACCAAAGGATATTGCTGGAATCCTGCATATAGGTGGCACAATACTTGGCACAACAAACAGGGGCGACCCATTCAAGATGGAGGTTAAGGTTGGAAAAAAGAGGGTGATAAAGGATGTCTCTGATAGATTGATAGCCGGATTCAAGAAACTAAGGCTTGATGCCCTGATTGTGATTGGAGGGGATGGCACCTTGACTATTGGCAAGAAGCTCTATGACATGGGAATTCCTCTGGTGGGTGTGCCAAAGACTATAGACAATGACCTCTCTGGAACAGTGATGACCTTTGGCTTTGATACAGCCGTCTCTACAGCTACTGAGGCTTTAGATAAGCTCCATTCTACAGCAGAGAGCCATCAAAGGGTGATGGTGGTTGAGGTGATGGGCAGGTATGCGGGTTGGATTGCCCTGCATTCTGGGATTGCTGGGGGTGCTGATGTTATTCTCATTCCAGAGATTCCCTTTGATATAGAAAAGGTCTGTGAAAAGGTAAGGGAACGCTACAGGACAAAGAGGAATTTCTGTATTATCGTGGCTGCAGAGGGAGCAAAGC
>JASEHO010000152.1 GCA_030018505.1 bacterium | reverse complement strand
GGTGCCTGATAAGATATGGAAAAAAGAGTCCAAACTCTTGCCAGAAGAATGGGGTGTTATAGAGACACACTCCATAATCTGCGAAAAGATTGTCAAGGAGGCAGATCTTCCCTTTGAGGTAGCACCTATCATCAGGTCTCATCATGAAAGATGGGATGGACAGGGCTATCCAGATAAGCTAAAAGGCGAAGAGATACCCTTGGGTGCAAGAATCATTATCATTGCCAATGCCTGGGATGCTATGGTCTCAAAGAGGGTATTCAGAAAGGCAAGGACAATTGATGAGGCAAAGAAAGAGATGAAAAAAGGTAAAGGTTTTCAGTTTGACCCAAACTTAGTTGATCTCTTCTTTTTAATGATAGAAAAAAGATAAATGGGAGGCTAAAGATGCGAAAGCATACTCTCTTTTTACTATTACTAACAAGCCTTGTTTTCTGTGAAGAAAACATAAGACTGATAGGCTATGATACCCAGCGATTCATAATATCAAGCTGGCTTGCCAAAGAAAATCTCCTGCCAATGAAGGAAACAGCCTCTATCCTTGAGGCAAAGATTGACTATAATCCCATCACCAAAGAAGGCATACTTTCTAAAGGAAAAAGCTCTATAAAATTTTTTGCAGAAAAGAGCGAGATAATCTTTGATGGGGAAAAGGTGCTCCTTGACCATTATCCAAAGGTTGTTTCCGGACGGGTTTATCTGCCATTGGAGTTGATAGAAAAGTTTTGTGCTAAATCAGGGGTCAATATCTGCTTAAATCCAGAGAAGGAGGAGCTAATCTTTACAAAAGAGGCGGTCTGCCCCATCCCTCTTAATAATAAGGAGGGCAAAGAAGGGTTTTGGCATAAGGTAGTAAAGGATGAAAACCTCTGGCGGATAGCCAAGCAATATAATCTTTCTATTACTACACTGACAAGCCTCAATAATATCTCTGATCCAACTATGGTTAAAATAGGGGATAAAATTTTTATTCCGCAGATTGGTTTTCCAAAAGAGTCCACCTTTGCCAAACAAAAAGAGAAAGAGACTATAAAAGAGGAGAAGATAACAGATAAAGAAGATACAACAACTAAAGAGAATCAAGTCTCTGGAAAGATTCTCATCACCAATAAGGATGTTCAAGCAACAAGGAAGGAAACCTTAGCAGAAAGCAAAGCCAGTCAAATAACCAACAAGGATATTGAGGGAGCAGACAGAAAGATACCCACAACAAACAAAGAGGCTAAGATAGCCAAGATTGATTCCATGATAGAAAGGAAGGGTTCTCCAATCTCTCGGTTTGGAATAAAGAGGATAGTCATAGATCCAGGTCACGGAGGAAAGGATCCGGGTGCCTGCGGAAAGACGCTTAAAGAAAAGGATGTTGTTCTGGAAATAGCCAAGAGATTGAAGGAAAAAATTGAAAAAAATAGTGGAATTGAGGTAATTCTTACCCGGGATGATGATTACTTTGTTCCTTTGCCGGAGAGGACAGCTTTAGCTAATTACAAGAAGGCTGATCTCTTTGTCTCTATCCATGCTAATGCTGCCTTTTCCAAAAATGCAACAGGCTTTGAGGTCTTCCATCTTTCTGCCATAGCTTCAGATAAACAAGCAGAGGCCCTGGCTGAATTAGAGAATAGGTCCATAAAGTTTGATGAGAAAGAAGGGTTTAAGGATTATACCAACCAAATTTTGGCTGATATGGCTCATAGTGGATTTGTCAGGGAGTCTGTTGAGCTTGCCTCTTGTATTCAAAAAGAGGTGGTAAACAGGCTTAATATGAAAGCAAGGGGAGTAAAATCAGCCAATTTCTATGTCTTAAAAGATGCCCTTATGCCTGCTGTCCTTGTAGAGACAGGGTTTATCTCTAATGGCTATGAGGAGAGCAGGTTCAAAGACAAAAATTTCCTTGAGGGAATGACAGACAGCCTTTGCGATGCTATTCTTCAATACAAAGAGTCCTATGAAATGGCATTAAAAGAAGAATGAAGGAGAAGAAGAAAAAAGGAGCCTGGTTTCTTTTTTTTCTGGCTGTGATTATTGTAGCTACCTTATTCTTTCCAAAGCCTGAGGGCGAAGAAGGTCTCTTCATTGATAAAGAAAAGAAAAAGGTCAAAATATTCTTTGTGGATAAAGAGGATGGCCTTCTTATCCCAGAAGAGCGGTCTATCACAAAGAGCAAAAAGGTTGTTGATGAGGCAAGGAAGATTATCAAAGAGTTGCTCACAGGACCCACCTATTCTTGGCTACAATCAGCTATTCCAAAAGATACAAAACTTCGCGAGGTTTATATCAAAAAGCAGATTGCCTACATTGACTTTTCAAAGGAGGTTTGCGAAAATCATCCTGGGGGCTCTTCTGCTGAGCTTTGCACCATATACTCCATAACAAACTCTCTATGTGCTGCCTTTCCTGAGCTTTCTGGGGTAAAGATATTGGTTGAGGGGAAATCTCCTGAAACTCTGGCTGGACATATTGCCTTAGATGAGCTATTCAGATTTAATGAGGAGATAGTAAAGAGATGATATGGCATATAAAGATAGATGAGATTCTTTCTTCTTATAAAGATAGATCTGACCTTATCCCTATCTTACAGAGACTGCAAGAAAAGATGGGCTGGCTTTCCACCCCTGTCTTACAAAGAATAGAGGAAAAGACTGGCTTGTCAGGCGCAGAGATCTTTGGGGTGGCTACATTCTATGCCCAGTTTAGGTTCAAGCCACAAGGAAAAAACCTGATTAAGGTCTGTCATGGAACAGCCTGCCATGTGAGTGGTGTAGAAAAGATAGAAGAGGCCTTGAGGCAGGAGTTGGCAGTAAAAGGAGACGAACCCACAGATGATGGCCTGTTCAGTTTAGAAAGGATTGCTTGTTTGGGATGCTGTGCCCTTGCTCCAGTGATTATGATAAACAAAAAGTGCTATGGAAAGCTTGAGCCAAACAAGATACAGAAGGTGATCAAGGATTATAAATGAAATATAGGGATGGTTCACTCTTGTTTGAAAGCTTGCAGCGTAAAAAATGGATGTG
>JASEHO010000151.1 GCA_030018505.1 bacterium | reverse complement strand
GTAAAGTTCAATGTAAAATGTAAAATTAGCAATTAGCATTTTAAAATTATTCCTCAATTAATTGATAATTGCTCATTTTCTTCAAAGATAATTTTGCAATGAATTCCCTTTTTGCCTGGTTGTTGCTTCACTTCAGATGGGTAAATAGTTACACCTATACCCATAATGACAAGAGAGATCAGACTTCCTATTAGGCCAATAATAAATGTTCTTGGAAGGTATTTGAATTCCACTGTATGCTTTCCTTCTTTTAGCTGGACAGCCCTAAAGCAGTAGTTTGCCCTGTAGAGCTTTGTCTTTTTACCATTAACATAAGCCCTCCATTCAGGGTAGTATGCGTCAGAAAGGAATAGAAAGCCATCGGATGCTGTATCAACATCAATCACTACCCTATTTGGTTCGTATTTAATAATTTTACATTTTGGATTGTTGCTTCGCAAGATACTTCGTATGTGGATTTTAGATTTTGCATTTTGCATTTTGCATTTTGCATTTTGATTTTTGATTGGTTCTTCCTCCAATATCACCTCTTCTCTCGGGTTAAAGCCTGGATCTGCCATCTCCTCCAATATCTTCATTCTATTTGGGACTACCCTTTTCTTCTGGACAAAGAAGGCCCGAGGCAGGAAAGAGATGTTTTCGTATAGAAAAGGACCCCTTTCTCCATCTTGAAAGATAAACTTAAATTGCTCTATATCAATTCTCGTCTCTGAAATGATATATCTGGCATTGATAAGGGAGAGGAGATGAAAGGTGCGGGATAAATGGTCAGTATTTATCAACCAGATAATATAAGAGGGGTCCCTCATAATAATGGGGTCATAGCCCTGGCAATAGGATATCTTGTGAATCAAACCCAGATTTGGGGCAAGACAGATAAGGTTCTTCATAAAACTCTCTTCATGGGAACTTCCTTTTTGGGCGATGGATTTTTCCATTATTAGAGGCGAGATATATAGCCTGTCCTCTTTTTCTTTGAGGAACTTAATGTTCTTTGTTTCAAACTGGAATATTTCTGGCTCTGTTGTAAGGAGTATCCTTTTTTGAAAAAAGAATAGGTCAAAGAGAACAAGAAGAAAAAGGGCTAAGACAAAGATACTATTTTTTATCTTTTCTTTAATAAAAAAAAGAATACCTGCTCCAAAGAGGATGATAGAGATGAAAATAGTATCCTGCAAGAGATTTGCGACCCAGACACTCGAAGTTGCATCATCCATCTTCAGGTTAGAGATAATGATGTCCTTTGAAAGGAAAAGAAAAAATGCCAGTCCTAAAACCAAAAGAAAAGGGATAAAGAAGAATGAAGAATTCCTTTTCTTGATAAGGATAGAGAACCCAAACCCAGAAAGGATAGCCCCTATTAAGGTAAAAATGGAGATAAACTTTACCGGATACCTCAAGAGGCTAAAGAATGGAAGAGACTGAATAAACTTATAGATAGGTGTATATCCCCCAAAGGAAAAGAGAAGGAAGATGACAAGGGAGAGCAAAAAAAATGGAGGCTTTCTCTCTTTGAAGGCCAACAAGATGAGCAGGAATGGGATTATCCCAAGATATGGACTCTTCAACCAAGACTGACCTCCAAAAAGGGTTGTTACTTCATGTGTTGCTCCAATAGGGTTACCAAATGCAGATGGGATGATAAATCTTGTCATCTCAAACGGAGAGAATGACCATGAAGTTGAATGGACCTTATGTGAAAGCCTCGTGGATTCCAAAGCAAGTTGAAGAAATGGGATGAGCTGAAAAAGGGTGATAGCTATCCCTATCAGCACCACCAAAATAAGCTTCCTTGATTGATAATATCTTCTCTCAGAAAAGATGAGATATATAGAATGAATGACCAAAAGTAAAATGGTTGCATAAGAGATAAGAGGCTCTCCAGCTAAAATTTGTAATCCAATGGCTATCCCTGTCCATATGGTGTATCTCAATGAGCTTACTGATCTCAGCCAGAGATAGAAGATAATGGGTATCCAGGCAGAGCTTGAGAAGGCTATTAAGATATCTATGGTAGAGATAAGCCATCCAGAGAATGTATAGACAAGGCAAGCAAGAAAGGAAGAAGGATGCTCAAGTCCCATTTGTCTTGCCAATAGATAGGTAGAGAAACCAGCCAAAAGAAGATGGAAGAATATAAAGAGGTTTAGACCAAGGCAAGGACCAGCGATATAGAGAAGAATGGATGGTGGATATAGTATCTGACTCTGAGGATTTGCTAAAAGAGGCGTTCCACAGAATAGATATGGATTCCATAGAAGAAAGATGCCTTCTTTAATAAATGAAAGGGTAAGGTGCTTTATGGGATAAAAATATCTTCCCATATCACCATAAAAGAAGGCCTTATTCAGAAAGAATGGCTCATAAAGGACAATGAGAATAAGAAGGGCTAAAAAGAATATCTCCTTATATCGCATTACCAGCAGGAATATGTAGTGTAAGGGTTCTTGTTTGTATCATTATCGGTGCTGTTTATATAGATATTCCCTCTGTATGGTCCTGCGTTGATAAGCACCCAGCCGCCTTCAGGAGAAATAGGGATATCTGTTGGGCTGCCAACGACATAACAAGCATTTGAGGCATCAACCGCACCCATTCGCAAGACTGCCCTTGGCACAATACCATCAGGAAAGCCTTGCTCCAATATCTCTTTGAAGCTTTCTCCTGTCTCTGGATAGGCATAAGCACCATCTGATTGTTCACAATACTGATCCAAAGCCAGCTTTATAGATTTTAGATTCCTTGCTGTTGTTCTTTCCCTTGACTTATCCATCATCCTGGTTGCCCTCGGCAGAAATAACACCAGCAGTATGCCGATTATAGCCACAACCAGCATCAGTTCAATAAGCGTAAAACCTTTTTTCATATATCCTCCTACTATATACCTGATTACACAGAGATTAAAATGTTTTTTTCTAATTAAAATTTTACTCTTTTAATCTAAATCTGTCAAACTGTTTTTTTAATCTGAGATTATAATAAAAAAATGTTATAGTTTATTATAAAATAAAAATGTTATATTT
>JASEHO010000150.1 GCA_030018505.1 bacterium | reverse complement strand
TCTTAATGGAGGTAGGTGTGCCAAAGGTATATCTCTTACCAGCTTTATCCGTAACGAAGAGTCCGTTCTCAAGAGAAGATGAAACAATCTTTTTGCCATCAATCCAGGCCTCATCAAAGAGATTGAACTGCTTTTTGTTGACTGTAAATTGAAGTGGGCCGGTATTGACATAGATAGAATTAGTCCCATCAGTAATGGTAAGTGATGTGGAGGGATTATAGGCACCTGTATCCTTAAGGTAATAGGTAGAAGAGCCATAAGCAGAGACATCTGCTTGAAATTGGCAGAGCACCCATTTAATAGAGTTATCCTCCCATTTAGAAAGAACAGAGAACTGGGCAGGGATAGGTATGCCATTTCTCTCAATACAAAGAGCATTCGTCCCGTATAATTGCCCTTCTGGAATAGGCACTCCTGAACAGAGAGGCTCTGCCGTCCTTTCTACCCCAGCCTCATCTTTCACTGTAAGAGCAACATTAAGTGGATAAGCAACACCTGCCCACAATATTAAAAGCCCTATCAAACTTAGGCGGTTCTTCATTTTGAAAATCTATTGCTTTCTTGACATACTCATCTTTTTAGTGACTGTTCACTTTCATCTTGCATATAACCTCTAACTTCTAATTTCCAAAAGAAATCAGAGGGAAAAATGATGAAAATGAACCGCCCCAAACTTTCCATCATTTAGTGCCCCTTTTTTGGCTCTTCTTCTTTATGCTTCTCTTCCTTATGCTCCTCTTCTTCTTTAGGCTTTTCTTTCTTCTCTTCTTTAGACTTCTTTTCTTCTTCTTGTTTCTTCAACATCTCCTTTATCTCTCTTCTCCTCTCCTCTATCTTTTTCAGATACTCAGCACTTTCTGCTTGTTTTGCTTTATTGATCTCTGCCTCAAGAAGCTTTCTGGCCAACCCACTCTTTGCACCCCCTTCCTCAGGAATGAGATAGGAGAAATCAGATGATGCAGAAAACCCTTTTGGCCCTCCAAAAATCTTCAGGCTAACCCACTCTTTATCCCACAATAAGTCTGAGCTTGGGCTTTTATAGTAAAGAAGGTAAGAGTTTTGACCTATGACTTCCTCAGAGATTAGACTATGAAGATTATAAAAATCTTTTTGTTTGGCGACAACAAAATATTCTCCATTCGTCTTCTCGGCAAGCTTTGAGAGAATTTTATTCTCTCCTTTTTTCCTAAAATCAGCGATAAATATAGGAATGTCATTATTTTTGGCATAGTTTATCAACCTTTCTAATTCTCTATCCTCCTTCTCCAAATTTATAGAGGTAAAGACGACTATCGCCTTCTTGGCCACAACCTCAAGGCTTTCTGAAATAGCCTTGTCTATAGCCTGAAAAAGTCCTTTTGTATTCGCTTTGCCATCAAATTTTATTTTTTCAATGCCATTACGCAGCTCTGTCTTATTCAAGGTGAATTTAGAAATGGTCTTATCATCCCCTGCAAAGGTAATAAGAGAACCTGCCTGTAAACCCCCCTCCAGGCTATTTATCAAAGAGAATAAGCCTTTTTTCAGCACCTTCTCATTCTCTAACATATTAGATGAAGAGTCAACTACCAAAGATACAGAGAAACCCTTTCTATCTCTCAGCACTTCACTTACGCCTAAGGGGAAAATCTTTCTGTTCTCTTCAATGACGACAAAGTCTTTCTCAGAAAGACCTATTACATCAGCTCCATTGCACTTAAAGACTAAGTGGCATAGAACAATGGGATAATGGTCAAGGTCCAGTTTTATCATCTGAATATCCATTCTATCCTTTATATCCTCTGACCCAAAGACCGAAATTACAGAATTCTGGTCTGTAAGATATAAAAGCCCATATCTATTCAAGAAAGCCGCTGTTGGCTCTAAAGAACATTCCCCTATCTTCTTCCAATCAGCCTCTTTCTTGTCTTCTGTCTTCTGTCTTTTGTCTCCTGACTCCCTCTGTGCTCTCCTTTGTGCCTTCTCTTCCGACTCCTGACTCCTTCCTCCTGACTCCCAACTTCTTATCCATATCTTCTTCCCAAAAAGATAGAATGAGGAGTCTTTTAAGCAAAAATTTTGATACTCTCCTTCAGGAAGACAAATTTTTTCAAGATAATTTCCAGATGAATCAAAGCACTTGATAGCCTTATTCCCACTGTCTAAGACAAAAACCCTGTCATCATCGCTTATCACAACATGAGAGGGCGAAAAGAGCTTCTCCTCTGTGCGACCAATAGAGGCTATCTCCAGAAGAAACTCTCCTTTTTTAGTAAACTTTTGAACCCTGCCGTTTCCAGAGTCAACTACATAGATATTGGAAGAGCTGTCCGTAGCAATCCCTTTGGGGCCTAAAAACTGAGATTTATCCTTGCCCTTTTTTCCAAATTTTAGCAGGAAGTCTCCATTGCTTGAAAACTTGAAGATTTTGTGCTGGGTAATAGATGAGACCCAGATATTCCCATCTTTATCAATAGCAATGCCGAAGGGTGCTTTTAGCTCTTTATGGGTAATATTAAAGATAAATCTTCCAAATGGAGATAGCTTAACTATGGCATCATTTCCAAATCCTGCAATATAAAGATTATCAAACCTATCAATAGCTATGCCAGCAGGAGCAATAAACCTTCCCGTATCCTTTGTATCGCCTTTTATCTCTAAAAGTTTGGTAAAATTAGGCTCTTTTTCTGGCTCTTTCCAATAGACACGGAGCTTATGTAGAGTAGATGGGTGATTGGCAAGCTCTGTATATCTCTTAAAAGATAGAAAGGCACTCTCCATCAAGCCATATTTGAAGGCTGTCTGTCCCTGCCAATACCAAGCAACTGCAAGGGATGGAGAGAGACTCAAGGCCTTCTTATAGCAGATAAGAGCATCTCTATATCGACCCTCTGTGTATAAAGAAAAGCCTTCTTTAACAAAGTTTTCTGCCCGTATTTGGCTGACTTTGGGGAGGTCTTTTGAATAAAGAAGGCTGGCACTGAAAATAGAAGACAGAAGACAAAATATAGTTAATCTCATAGATTAAACACGAGATATATAGTTAGTTAACAGGTACATAAGTCTTTTGGGGATGGTTCACTTTTGTATGAAATCTTGCAGCGTAAAAAATGGAAATTAGAAATGAGATTTGAAATTAGAAATTTGAAATTGGCAAG
>JASEHO010000014.1 GCA_030018505.1 bacterium | reverse complement strand
CTTTAGCCTTATTTTTGTCAAAGAACATCCCTTACAAAATTTGCACCAGTCTCAAGATTTTTTGAGATATCTCTTTCACCTTCTTTTTGAACTACCGAGAATTCCTCGACAGTTAGTTCTTCATCTAATTCTTTTTCTTGATAGATATTTTTCAGATGAAGCGAAATATTGTAGGTTTTTATTATCTAAAATTTATTTAGAATTTACGAGAGATAAGCTCTTTTATGCTTACTTTGAGGATAGGATGTAAGATGTTTGGGGCTATCTCAGCAAGAGGAATCAAGGCGAAAAGCCTGTGGTGTAGCTCTGGATGTGGAATGGTCAAGTCCTTGTCAGAAATTACCTCCTCTCCATAAAGCAGTATATCTATATCAATCACCCTTGGACCCCATTTTATCTTCCTTGTTCTTCCCATTGCCTCTTCAATCCCTTGAGTCTGGTAAAGTAGTTCTTTCGGAGAGAGCAGTGTAGAGACCTCCAAACAACAGTTTATAAACATAGGTTGTGGCTTAAATCCTACAGGCTCTGTTTCATAAAGGGAAGATTTGGCAGTGATGGATACACCTGAAAGCTTTTCTATCTCTGAGATAGCCTTTTTGATATTCGTGAAGGGGTTGATATTTGAGCCAAGGAGAAGAATCGCCATTTTTTCTATCTCTTCACCCTCTCCAAATACTTTCCTGTTGCTGTCTCAATCCTTACTATATCCCCTTCTTCTATAAACTGGGGGACAAGAAGCTCCATCCCATTCTCTAAAGTAGCTTCTTTGAAGGTGGTGTTTGAGGTATCACGAACACCTGGGGCAGTTTGTGAAACCTTAAGCTCCATTGCCCTCGGAAAAACAACATTGACAACCCTTTGCTCAAAAAACTCAACCTGTATCTCGCTATTCTCCTTCAAAAAACAAGAGGCAGAACCAATCAAGCCTTTCGGCACAGAGACTTGCTCGTAATTGACCAAATTCATAAAGTAGTAGTTCTCTTCATCGTTGTAAAGATATTCCATCGCGCATTTATCAAGGGTTGCTTCCTCTATCAGATCATTTCCGTGAAAGGTCATCTCTGCGGTGTTGCCTGTTTCTATCTTCTGGGTTTTAAGATGAACAACCCTTCCAGCCTTAGCTGCTCCTCCAAACTCAATCCCTAAAATTTTATAGAGCTTTCCATCAATGATAATGATCCTTCCCTCCCTTGCCTCTTCTGCCTTAATCATTTTGTCACCTCCATTTAGAAAAACTTTTTGCACGCTTTACTCTTTACTTTTCGTCTCCTTCAGCCTTTCTAAAAGTATATTCAGAATATTTCCTAAAACCTCTTCTGATGACTTTGTTGCATCTATCTTTCTAATAGTAGGGTCGTTTTCTGCTAATCTGAGATACCCCTCTCTCACCCTTTTATGAAAGGTTATAGGCTCTTTTTCTATTCTATCAGCCCTTTCTGTTCTAATTAACCCTTTTTCTGGTGAAATATCAAGCAGGAAGACGATGTCAGGAAGAAGACCCTGCCTGGCTATACAATCAACCTTTTCTATCAGCTCCAAAGGAATTCCTCGTCCATAACCCTGATAGGCAAAGGTTGAATGATAAAACCTGTCGCAGAGAACAATCTTTCCTTTTCTTAAAGCTGGTTCTATAACACTTTCTATGTGGGCTGCCCTTTCTGCCATGAACAAAAAGAGCTCTGGTAATGGGGCAATACTTAAGTTTTTTTTGATAAACTCATCTATCTCTTTGCCTAAACCTCCACCAGGCTCTCTTGTAACAACAATATTATACCCTTTTCTCTTAAGCTCTTTGGCAAGACCTGTTATGACAGTGCTTTTTCCTGCACCCTCTCCACCTTCAAAGACAATGAACATTAAAGCTTAAGCTCCTTCCTTCTAATCCACTGAAAGCCTGAGGAAGAGGTGATAACAGCTACATCAATCTCCCCTCCGCAGGTAGGCATCATAGGAGCAAATCTTTGAGCATCAATCGTCATCTTGACAAGAAAGAAGGCATATTCTATGGCATCCTGAAGGGATAGTAGTTGATAGTTTGGCATAGGCATAGGTGAGCGAATATCTTCTGTCCAGAGCCTGAGGATAACCCTTCCATCTCCACCAAAGGTACAGCCAAAACCACCCTCATGGACAGCCTCAATTACAGACTCCCGACCAATCTTTAAGGTATATGTTTTTCCCATTATAGGGTCATCTGCATCATATCCGGCAATCTGCAGGCCCAGGGGATACTCACCCTCTGGAATCTGCTGAAGGTCAACAATCTCACAGGTAAGCTCCCTTCTAAAATAGACTTCAAGCCTCTTTACTACCTCAGCCATCTTCAGGTTTTCTATCTCCCCTTTCCTCTCAAACTCTAAGAGATGGCCCTCCATTGTCCTCTTGGTCAAAAAACCCACGCCAAAGCAGGCAACACCTATCCTCTGCTTTAAGCAAAAGAGCTTGTTGGCTGTAGATGAGGCAGAGAATGTTGTCGGCGGTGGAGTAAGAAGCCTTGAGTAAGGAATCCTTCCTGTGCACTGCGGGCAGGTGACAAAATCCTCTTGTGGCACAGGGATAGCCTTGACTGTAGCCAGGCTATCTGTGGCAAGAACAATCCCATCTGGAACCCTCAAAGATATGGTAATACTCATACTTTCATTATATCCTAAAACTTATGGCAAAATCAAGCAATATTTACACATCCTTGTAATGCCTCAGTTACTCGGTGGATAAAAAGATAGTGAACTATAGAGATAAAGTAAAAAAGGAGAAAAGGGGAATTATGGAGAATAGGGGAAAGCATCTATCAAAAACAATACTTTATAATACTTTGAAATTTTCTCCAATTCTTTCTTTTTCTCCCTTTCCCCTTCTCCTTAAACACATTTTTCAACTGATAACTGAGGGGTTACACATCCTTCCCTGACTTTTAGCAAAACAACAGATAAGGCTCTCTGAATTTGAAGAACCAAAGATTAGAGGCGGCAAAGAGTATCCCTGCCATTCAAACTTAGAGGCAGCATGTATCTTGTAGGCAATAAATCTTTCTTCATCTCTTCCTTCTGCATATTCAATTTGTGATCTTTGTGGTTAAAAATTTCGTAACACTTTACCGAGACTGAAGCATTCTTTGACAAAAAAAGCAAAATAATGCTTTAGGATAACTTCAATTATGCCGATATATTAAGTGAGGGGAAACACTTAAATGTCTCTGGGCAAATAAGTATCTCAAAAAAAGAGGCTAAATGGTAATTTAACAAAAAATCCGGATGGAAGCTATTTTATTACCAATCTCAATCCTAAACTAAAGGTATTACATAAAAACTTGATTTTATCTTCCAAAATAGGTATTATACATTATATAATCAAAAAATGGCGGTGTAGCTCAGTTGGTTAGAGCACGCGGCTCATATCCGCGGGGTCCGGGGTTCAAGTCCCTGCGCCGCTATTTTTTTCAAGATAAAAGATGCAAGAGGCATTGAGTAAAGCAAATGAGTTTTTTCCTGAAGGAAAAGAGGCTGAAGAAAAGGCTACAGATTCCGAAAACGCATTAGAAGAAGATGATGTCCTGGAGATTGAAAAACTCCTGTCGGAAATGGTTACTGTAGAAGAAGATGTGTCTGCCGAAGAGGAAGAAGAGGAAGAAGAACCCGCCTACCATGAAGAAGGATTATCCATAGAAGATTTACTGCTAAGTCCTGAAGAAGGATTTTCTTTAGAAGACGAAACCTCTCTTGCTGATATTAAACTCTCAGGAGAAGAATCGTTGGAAGAAGATTTATTGGAATTACCCAAAGAAGAACCCTTGCCTTTTGAAGAGCCACTACCACCTGAAACCCCTCAAGAACCAGCAGAACTTGAAATGCCAGAGAGTCTGGAGGATATTTTGGGTGAGACACCTTTAGGGTCTTCACAAGAACCAATAGAACCTAAACCCCCCCAAGAACCAGCAGAACTTGAAATTCCACAAGAGCCAATAGAGACATCAGCAGAAGAAAACATGGAAGAGCTTTTGGGTGGAGAGGAAGAAACACCTTTAGAGATACCAGAAGAAGTGTCTGCTGTTGCACCTGAACCTTTGGAAGGAGAGGGGATGGAGGTGACTGCCCTTCTTAGACAAGAGGAGAAAAAAGAGCACCCCCCAAAGAAAAGGGTCTTTATAAAAAAGAGATACTTCGCCATCCCCATCATCATAGCTATAGCCGCTATTCCTGTCTGGCTTTTCCATTCAACAAAAGATACCTTAGAAAAAGGCTTGCTCAAAATAAGCGAAGGAAAGACAGAAGAGGCAGAGAAAAGCCTTGAGAAAGGCATCCAATTTCTCATCTTCAAAAAGGAAAAGGCTGACTGGTATCAAAAGTTTGGAAAGGAGTATAAGAAGATAGGCAAATCTTCCCTTGCCTCCAAAAAGTTCTCCAAAAGTTTAAGTATTGACCCAACAAACAGAAAAGTTCAAGATTATATATTAAATCCCGTCATAGCCAGAAAGGAATACAAAGAGGTAGAAGAGATAGCCAATCATATCCTTGAAAAGGACCCAAGAAGCGTCTCTGCTCATATTGCATTAGCAAAAGTTTCTCTCTATAAAGGAAAGACTGAAACAGCTATCAACTACCTGAAGAATGGTGCCCTAAAGATAAAGATAGATGACATTCCATCCCTTTCACTCCTGATGAAGGTCTATTTTGATGAGAAAAAGTATGCTGAGCTTATTAGCATCCATCGTCTTTGCATAGACAGCCTCAAGTTTAAGAAGCCTATCAATCCCAAAATGCTGACTAAAGCAGCCGAATTCTTTATTGAGGAGGAAAAACTCAATATAGCAATCCCTGTCTTAGAAGAGGTGGTGAAAGGCTATCCTGAAGAAATAGAAGCAAGGTATCTTTTGGCATCTGTCAGGGTAAAGGAGAAAAGGATAGAGGAGGCAAAGAAAGAGATTACTGAGGTCTTCAAAATAGACAGCAAACATGCCCGGACACACAACCTTTTTGGAAAGATATTGAATGATGAGAAAGACTATTCTGGCGCCCTTAAGCATTTCCTTTTAGCTTCTGAAGCAGACCCCAGCTTAACCGAGGCTTTTCTTTCCGTAGCTGACCTATCCTATCTTCATTTTAATGACTACCTCTTGAGCATTAAATATTATAACTCTGCTTTAGCCAAAGGGCTTACCTCCCCAAAGACTCTTTATAACTTAGGTGCGGCATACTATTTCAATGGAGAGTATGAGAGGTCGGCTAATACTTGGGAAAGGATTGATAAATCCCCTGAGCTTCTCTGTAATTTAGGGAATAGTCATTTAAGGAGCGGAAAACTTAAGGTAGCAGAAGGAGAATACAAAGAATCAGCCAGACTTTTCAAGGAGAAGCTAAGAAAGGAGAGACTATCTCCATCTGATAGACAGAAGACCTACTCTTATTTGGCAAATACTTACAATAATATTGGGCTTATCTTAGAGCTTAGAGGAGATACTGAGAAGGCCCAGGATGCCTATTTTGATGCTGTCAACACAGGAAAACTGGCTAAGATTGAACACAGGGAAGGTTACCAGAACCTGATTAAGCTACTAAAAGGCGAAAGAAACACAATATCCTTTGGCATCTCTGGCAAGATTGAGAAGGAGTATGTTGGTAAGCAAGAAGCAATAGAGCCTACAGATAAAGAGATACACTCATCCCATAAGGAGCATGTTGGTAAACAGGAGGCAATAGATAAAGATGAATCTGGCGATAAAAAAATACGGTCATCCCATATTGAGAAAGAAAGCAGAGCCCATCAAAAACATTGATGAAGAGATAATGGGGTTTGCCTCTGATATGTGTCAGGCTATAACCTCTCTTAATGCTTTAGGGCTTTCTGCAAATCAGGTTGGAAAGACAGAAAGAATCTTTGTCGCAAAAAACGAAGAAAGGTTTTTGGTCTTTATCAACCCCAAGATAATAAGCCAGACAGGAGCGGAGATAGCTACAGAGGGATGTCTCAGCTTTCCTGGGCTATTTGGTGAGATTGAAAGGTCAACAAAGGTTGTTGTTAGTGCCATTAGCCTACAGGGAAAGGAGATTAAGATTACAGTTAGAGACCTTTTAGCCAGAGCTGTTCAGCACGAGATAGATCATCTTGATGGCATCCTGTTTATTGACCGGGCAGATAAGAAAGAGAGAAAGAGGATGCTTTCAGAGTGGAAAGAGCTGAGGAGATTATAATGCCAATAAACTTTTCGAAGCCACTTATATGGAAGGACGGCATATTGGAGATTCTTGACCAGAGAAGGCTTCCAGAAGAAGTTATATGGATTTCCTGTCTAACCCCAGAGGATGTTGCCATAGCAATAAAGGAGATGGCGATAAGAGGTGCGCCAGCTATAGGTGTTGCAGCAGGCTATGGTGTTGCTTTAGCCAGCAACCCTATCTCAGCTATTGAGGTTTTGAAGAATACAAGACCTACAGCAAAAAACCTATTCTATGCCTTAGATAAGATGAAGAAAGGTATAGAAGAAAAGAAAGACCTTCTCTCTTTAGCCAAAAGCATAGAGGCTGAAGAGGAGAAAAGATGCCTGAAGATAGCAGAATACGGGCTCTCTCTTATAAAGGATGGGTCATCTCTCCTTACCCATTGTAATACTGGACCTCTTGCCACAGCGGGGATTGGAACTGCTCTTGGTCCTATTCTTCTTGCCAAAGATATGGGAATTGCAATAAAGGTCTTTGCTACAGAAACAAGACCTGTCAGGCAAGGCAGCAGACTTACAATGTGGGAGCTTAAAAAGGCAGATATTTCGGCAATATTGATTGCTGATACAGCCGTAGGCTATATTATGAACAAGGGCTTGGTGGATGCAGTCTTTGTTGGTGCGGATAGAATTGTTAAGAATGGAGATACAGCCAATAAGATAGGCACATATCAGATAGCTGTGCTGGCAAGGTTTCACAAGATACCGTTCTATGTGGTTGCCCCATCTTCGACTATAGATATAGACTGCCCAGGCGGAAATAAGATTGTGATTGAAGAAAGACCCAAAAAGGAGGTTACAACTTTCAACTTTGATTGCCTAAACCCTGCCTTTGATGTTACACCTGCCTCACTTATCACCAAGATAATCACTGAGGATGGAATATTTGAGCCACAAAAGATTACTGAAGATTACCGAGAGTAAATCAGATTTAGTAAAAAATAATGAATATAGCCTAAAGGTGTGTAAATAAAGGGGATATGGGGATAAGAAAGATAGGGAGATAGATTTTATCTCCAATATCCCCATAATCTCCTTTTCTTACTATGGTGTAAGAGATGTTTTTAGCCGTCTGGACAAAAGTAGCCACACCCAGCTGATTTCATTATAAAACTACTACTACCTTTTCTGATTCTCCTTGTTCTGCCACAAGCCTGAATCCCTCTTGAATCTCATCAAAGCTCAGTCTATGGGTGATAATTGCCTCTACAGAGACTACATCTCTCTTAAGCAACTCAACTGCTTCTGCCAAATCCCTTGGGGAGGCTCCATAAGAGGTGCAAACTGTAATTTCATCCCTCCAGAATTTAGTGATAGGGATAGATAATGTGTGGCTTGGGTCTGGAACAGCAAAGAAGAGAATAGTGCCTCCTTTATCCACACAGGAAAAAGAAGCCTTTGCCGCAGAAAGGGCAGATGTAGCTACAATCACCCGGTCAGCCTTTATCTGGCCCAGATTCTCTGGCTTTACCGCTATATCAGCACCAAGCTCTTCTGCCTTCATTAAGCGATACTCATTTATATCGGAAGCTATTATTCTTCCCGCGCCCCTTGCCCTGGCTAAGGCAATATGAAGGATTCCAGACACACCTGCGCCTATGACTAATATTGTTTGACCTGGCTCTATTTTAGCCATTCTTTGCCCCCGGACAACACAAGCCAAAGGCTCAATCAAGGTTCCATCTACAAAGGATATTTTATCTAACTGATATACTCCAAACCTCACATTCAGCTCAGGCACCCGGATATACTCAGAAAAGCCTCCTGGGTCATAGTTTGTCTTGTGCAGTGTCTCGCAGGCTGTATGATAACCTCTCAAGCAATAGCTACAGGTATTACAGGGGATATGATGACTAACAAAGACCCTATCGCCTATCTTATACCCATCCACCTCATTGCCTATCTCCACAATCTCACCTGTGGCTTCATGGCCAAGGATAAGGGGCGCCCTCTTTATCCTATACCACTCCATTGTATCTGTGCCACATATGCCACAAGCCTTAACCTTTAGCAAAATCTCCCTTTTTCCAATCGCAGGCTTTGGCCTATCTTCTATGCGAATATCCTTGTTGTTATAATATACAGCTACTTGCATCTTTATTGGCTGACAGCTGAGCGCTGATTGCCATTGCCTCCTTTTGTGTCTCTTGAAATTTCTCCAAAATATCACCCTTTTTAATTGCCTCCTGCCACTCAGAGATTATATCCTTCATTTTGGATAACCCAGACAAAATATTACTTTTGTTGGTCAAGCATATCTCATTCCAGAGAGAAGGAGGGGATAAGCTCAACCTGGCCATATCTGTAAATCCAGTAGAAACAAGTGTCTCTGCATTCCCTCTCTTTACCAGATTCACCAAAGAGAAAGAGAGGATATGCGGGATATGAGAGGATAGGCCGACTATCCTGTCGTGTTCTTCTGCATCCATCTCTATCACCCTTGCTCCAACCTTTTCCCAGAGACAGGAAACCTTTTCTTTTATAGAGTCTATATCTTTGGTTGGTGTAATTACAACTAATGACCTAGAAAAAAGTGAGGCAGATGCTGCTTCTGAACCTTGTCTATGTGAGCCAGCCATAGGATGACTGCCAATAAATTTAGGAAGGATAGGGGATAGCTCATTCACTATTCTCTCTTTTGTTGAGCCAACATCAGTTATTATGCTCTCCCTGGCAAATTCAGAAATCTTCTTTCCAATCTCTATTATGGCTAAGGGTGGTGTGGCCAAGAAGATAAGATCTGCATCTTTTACCCCTTTTAGATCATCGGTGGCAAAATCTACACAGCCAAGCTCTTCGGCTTTTTTGAGGCTCTCCTTGTTTCTTCCAATCCCAATAACCTTGCTTGCCAATCCCTTTGTTTTTAGCGCCAGACCTAAAGAGCCACCAATCAAGCCGACACCTACTATGGCAACCTTCATTAAAAAATGCTTCTATTTACAGCAATGGCAACCTTTTTAGACATTTCAACTAATTCATTGAACTGAGAAGGTGTAAGGGACTGCTCGCCGTCAGAAAATGCCTCCTCTGGATTTGTATGCACCTCAATCATTAAACCATCAGAGCCAGCAGCAATTGCCGCCAAAGTCAGGGGAGCAACCAATTTTACTCTTCCAGCAGCATGGGATGGGTCAACTATCACTGGAAGATGGGTGAGGCTTTTTAAGACAGGGATAGCGGCAATATCAAGTGTGTTTCTGGAATGGTCAACAAATGTCCTTATCCCCCTTTCACATAAGATGACATCCGAGTTTCCACCTGCAAGAATATACTCTGCTGACATAAGAAATTCTGTTACTGTCGCAGACATTCCCCGCTTTAGAAGAACAGGTCTCTTTACCTTTCCAAGTTCTTTTAGAAGAGAGAAGTTCTGCATATTCCTTGCTCCTATTTGAATCACATCAGCATATTTAAGAAGGAGGTCAATATCCTTTATATCCATAAGTTCGGTAACAATGGGAAGTCCAGTCTTTTCTTTTGCCTCAACAAGCATCTTTAGACCCTCTTCTTCTAACCCTTGAAAGGCATAGGGCGAGGTTCTTGGCTTAAAGGCTCCACCCCGCAGGAGTGTAGCTCCTCCTTTCTTTACCTCCTCAGCAATATTTATGATCTGCTCCCTATTTTCAACTGAGCAAGGTCCGGCAATAATGACTATCTCTTTACCTCCAATCTTTATGCCATCAACACTGATGATGCTATCCTCTTTCTTGAACTCCCTGCTAGCCAACTTAAATGGCTTTAAGACTGAAATAACCCTTTCTACCCCAGGAAATGCCTCTAATTGTTCTTGGGATATAATTCTCTCATCACCAATAATATTGATGACGGTTCTCTCCACGCCCTTTGAAACAAAGGGATTGAGTTGTTTGCTTTTCAGCTTTTCAACAAGATGCTTGATGTTTTCCTCTGTGGCAGATGGTTCAAGAACAATAATCATAATGCTAAAATTATAGGTAGAATAAGTCAGTTTAGCAAGGATTTTTTATCTTTTTCTGTAACCCCTTTAGTTATCAGCTTCTAAAAAAAGTAACCATTATAGCCAAATAATATGGGTGTGGCTACTCTTGGACGGCGGCTAAAAACATCTCTTACACCATAGTAAGAAAAGGAGATAAGGAGATTATGGGGATATTGGAGATATATTTTATCTCCCTATCTTTCTTATCCCCATATCCCCTTTATTTACACACCATCTTCCTTTTCACCTTTTTTACACTTTACCTTCACCCATTTATAAAAAGCGATCTTTCGCTTTAATCCTTTTTTACATAAGTTCAGTGATTACAGTAGGTTGCCTGTCATTTAGAATAGCCACACCCTTTTCTACTTTATCACACCAATCTTTCCTCGTTTTTTGTCTTTGCCAGAGGTAAGGATATAGATGTAGGTGCCTGAGGCTATGTTTTTGGTGGGCCAGGTGCGGCTATTAAACCTTTCTTCGGAAAAGATAAGCTCGCCGGCTATATTGTAGATTTGAATGCTGGTATCTGGAGGGATATTAAACTTAACATAACCTGTTCTGCTTGGGTTTGGATAGCAAACAGAATCCTTGAAGCTAATGTCTAAACAGGAAAGCTCTGAGCTTTCTACTGGAATCTTCTTGTTCTCTATATCCCGTATTTCACCCTCTGCCTGAATATTAGTCTCTCCTTTTATCTTTATCCTGCAAATCTCACCCCCTTCTTCTGCATCAATAAAGCCAAACTCTAAAATAAGGTTATTATCTATTCTTTCCCAGATAAAGGCTTTCAGGTTTGACTCTATCTTTTCTATCTCTATCACCTTACCAAACCTCAAGGTATATCTGCCACCCAATGCACCAGCAAGCCCTTTATACTTTACCGCAATCCAACCACTCTCCTCCTCCATCCATAAAGATAAGTTTTGAGTTTTGGATTTAGAGTTTTGAGTTTTTTTCTGCCAGTTCCACATCAGACAGAAGACCATCAGGTCCTCAAAGTTGACTATTCCATCAGGATTACTGATAAGGTCAGGCATCTTTCCAGAGGCTGGTCCAATGTCATAGATAGGGCTTGGCTTCTTCCAAAAACTGATAAGCCCTAAAAGGTCGTCAAAGTCTATCTCGTTGTTCTGGTTGAAGTCGCAGAGCAGTCTCTTCTTGACAGAGATTTCTGCACCTGCTGTGCTTACAGGGATTTGTGAATTATTCTGATCCCTTAAGTCTGTTAGCTCAAAGGTTATAGCACCGCTACCAGGCTCCTTTGCCAGAAATTTCATAGAGAATAGACTTCCTGAACCAGAGATACCATTAACATTAGCTAAAACTGCCTCTACAGTATCTGTTGAGGTTGCTGTCAAGAATACAGTTGTCTCGAATCCTCCTTGCTTAAGGTCAAGAAGCAAAAGATTGGCTGGATATTTCACCACTACCCTTGCTCCGATAAGATTAGCCACATTTATAGAGACTCCCGAGGTAAAGGTCTCTTCCTTAAAGACCTCCATATTCTTCGGCTCTATCCAAAGGGAGGCTTGAGTCTTTTCTATCTTGATGCAGGCTGTCTGAGAGGCAAAGCTTACCCAGCTTCCGCTACTATTCATCAGCTTTGACTCTGCTACTGATATTACCGCAGAACCACCTTTCTTTGCAGAGAACTTAAGAGAGAGGAGCGTTCCTGAGCCTGTTGCCTCTCCTTGAAGCAGTCCAAGGTCATATCTAATCCTGCCTTCTTCTCTCTGCTCTTTGAGAAGAGCAAAGCTACTGACAAATCCGCCCTGGCTAAGGCTGATTAGACTTAGCTCCTGGCTAAAATTAAGGAGAAGGGAAACCCCTACAAGGCTTGAGACATCAGCTATTTTGACATCAATGGCTATCTCATCACCCAATTTTGCCATAGCAGTTTGAGGTTCTATGTAAAGAATGGTATTTCCGGAAGCCTTACCCCTTGCCAGACTCCTTACCTTACCAAAATTAGACCTGAGGATATAGAAGTCAGCCAGGTCGCAATCTCCATCCTTATCAAAGTCTGCCTCAGCCTCTGGTGTTGGTGAGCCATAGGACTGTCTGAATCTATAAAAGTCAATAAGATTGACCTGGTTATTATCATCTGTGTCTGCGGCTAAAAGTGTGAATGTCCCTAAATCCTGGTCTCCGCCTGTAATATAGACTGTTTGAGAGGCAAACCCAGCCCCTGTGGTGTTTGCCCAGAGGGTATGGCTTCCAGATGGAATTGCAGAAAAATTAAAGGAAGATGAGCCATTGGTAACAGTAGTATAGCTTCCAATCTTCACGATTATCCCTGAAAACTCTAAAAATTGTGTGTCGCAGACAGAAGAGACAACCTTGCCGGTGATAGAACCCATGACACTACAGGAGACAGTTCCATCTATATAGCTAAAGGGAATCTCCTGACCGTTATTATTTATCAGCTGAGTCTCGGTTGGAGGAGTTGTTGAGACAAGAAAGGTAAGAAAAGAAGTGCCAGTAGAAAGGCCGGTTATAGTAATAGTTGCTAAAACCCCTGAGCCTGTGGCAGAGCCAGAGAATAAAGCTACAGAGTAAATAAGGGTTCCTGATGAGTTGTTTATGGCATCAGATAGAAGCACGCCACCAGAGGGAAACCCGCCCTGGGTTATAGTTGCCACAGAGATAATACTCGGGTCAAAGGAGAGATAGACTGAAGCTCCAGTTAGATTGGAGACATTGTCTATATTTATCGTCAGGGTTTGGGTAGAGCCTGAGCCAACCAGAGCAAAGAACGGAGAAATAAAGAGTTGGGTCGCGCCTGTAGTCCCGGAAGCTATGTTTGAATAAGCGGATGTGCCAAAGCCGTTGAAGGCAGCCACCCTGTAGTAGTAGGTAGTGTTTGGCAGGAGCCCTGAGTTTATATACTCTGTCGTATTTGAGGAGACCTGGGCAAGGAGAGTGTATGTTCCATTCAGCCTTTCAATGACAAAACCTGTCTCATTGCTTGAGTTGTCTGTCCAGTTTAGCTTTATACTGGAGTTTGATATGGCCAATGCTATCAGATTAGATGGGGCAGTAAGCGGCAGGTTAAAGGTTGTCCCGGAGGCTATATTTGAGTAGGTGGTTGTGCCAAAGGGTGTTTGGCCATAAACCCTGTAGTAGTAGGTGGTGTTGCTGGCCAGTCCAGTATCTGTGTAGGTAGCAAGGGTTGTTGTGCCAATATAAGCAAGGGTTGTTATGCTTGCACCCCTTTCGATGACAAACCAGATCTCAGTGCAAGAATTATCTGTCCAACTAAGGTTAATGGTAGAATCTGAGATAGCTGTGGCCTGGAGATTGGTCGGTGGCAAATCCTGTGTTGTCCCTGTGGCGATATTAGAATAAGCAGATGTTCCCATCTCATTGTAGGCTGCCACACGATAATAATAGGTTGTCGAGGCAGAAAGCCCTGTATCTGTCCATGTGGCAAGGGTTGTTGTGCCTACGGAAGCAAATGTCAGGCCATCCGTTCCCCTTTCAAGGACAAAACCAGTCTCATTTGTAGAATTATCAAACCAGGCCAGATTTATGGATGAGGTTGAGATAGCCTGAGCTGTTAAGGTAGATGGGCTAAGAGGAATAGAGTTCAGGGTTGTTGTTGAGGCTATATTTGAGTAAGCAGATGTTCCAAAGTTATTAAAGGCTGCCACACGATAATAATAGGTTGTAGAAGCAAGAAGTCCTGTATCTGTATGGGTGGCAAGGGTTGTTGTGCCTACGGAAGCAAAGGTTAGACCATCAGTTCCCCTCTCAATGACAAATCCTGTTTCATTAATTGAATTGTCTGTCCAACTGAGGGTGATAGTAGCATCTGTAGTGGCTGTGGCTGTTAAGTTAGACGGGGCAATAGGTGGAAGTGCCCAGGTTGTCCCGGAGGCTATGTTGGAATAAGCGGATGTGCCGTAGTTGTTATAAGCCATAACCCTATAGTAGTAAGTAGTATTGCTGGCAAGACCAGTATTTGTGTAGGTGGCTAAGGTTGTTGTGCCAATATAAGCAAGGGTTGTTATGCTTGCACCCCTTTCGATGACAAACCATATCTCATTTGATGAGTTGTCCGTCCAGGAGAGGTTTATCGTTGAACTGGAGACTGCTATAGCAGAAAGTCCAGAGGGAGCATTTGGTGGTGTTACTGTCCCATTTGTGGCATACTTCAGATCGCCGTTTGTCTCGTCATAGTAGGCAATATGAACAATCTCCCCAGAAACAGCTATTGCTGAATACATCCCCACATTACCGATAGAGTCTATTGTCTCTGATCCCCATCCTCCTCCTTGCCACCATGCGAGCTTCAAATCCTTGTTTGTGGCATCATAATAGCTTATATAGGGGATTCCAGTTGGGGTCAAGGCTATATTGCAATATCTTCCTACATCTCCAACAGAGTCTATGATAGAGGTTGTCCAGACGCCATTGTTCGGATAGAGGCTATAAATATAGTTGTTATCACTGCCAAAGTATATAGTTCCATCTGCGCCTATTGCAGGGGATGAATCAATATAGCCTGCCTGATATTTCCATCTGAGAGTGCCATTAGATCTTATGGCATAGAGGTAATTGTCATCTGAACCAACATAGATTGTCCCATCCGCACCTATTGCAGGAGAAGAGTCAATATCACCGCCTGTCTCGTATCTCCATTTAAGCGTTCCATTGGAGTTTAAGGCATAAAGGTAGTTGTCATCAGAGCCAAAGTATATAGTTCCATCCGCACCTATTGCAGGAGAAGAGTCAATATCACCGCCTGTCTCGTATCTCCATTTAAGCGTTCCATTGGAGTTTAAGGCATAAAGGTAGTTGTCATCAGAGCCAAAGTATATAGTTCCATTTGCACCTATTGCAGGGGAAGAGTCAATATCATCGCCTGTAAGGTATCTCCATGTGTATGTGCCGATTGTAGGGTTTATTGCATAGAGGTAGTTATCGTCTGAGCCAACATAGACTATTCCATTCGTGCCAATGGCTGGAGAAGAGTTAACATCGCCTCCTGTGGTATAACTTCCCTTTAATGTTCCATTAGGGTTCAGAAAATAGAGCCTGCAATCATTTGAGCCAACATAAACAGTGCCATCACTTGCTATAGCTGGGGAGGAATGCACACTGCCTCCTGTGGTATATGACCCCTTGAGTGTTCCATTCGGATTTATAGCATAGAGCCTGCAATCATCTGATCCAACATAAATAGTGCCATCACTTGCTATAGCTGGGGAGGAATGCACACTGCCACCTGTCTGGAATTTCCATCTGAATGTCCCATCGTAATTTAGAGAGTATAGATTGCCGTCATCCGAACCCACATAAATAACACCATTTGCACCGATAGCAGGAGATGAATTGACGCAATTACCAGTCATATATCTCCATTTGAGGGCATTCTCGGGGTTGGTGGCATACTTCAGGTTGCCATTAGTAGCATCGTAGTAAGCAACATGGAGGACGCTATTAGTTCCAGCAATGGATGAGTATCTGCCAACATCGCCTATAGCATCAAGTGTGCCAGAGCCCCAGGTGGTCGTATTCCAGAAAGCAAGCCTCAAGTCTCCTGAGGTGGCATCATAGTAGCTTATGATGGGCAAGGCGTCTTCAGCCAAAAATAATGAGGTGAACCTTCCCCTGTCTAAGCTGGAGGCATAATCTATAGTTGATGTTGCCCATTCTAAACCTGTCCAGAAGGCATAGTTCAGAGCCTTTTTATCTTCGTCAAAGTAGCTTATCTGTGGGTCGCCATCTGTATCCACAGCTATATCGCAAAACTTTCCAACCTTGCCTGTATCTACGGTTGTAGTCAGGTAGGTATATGTCCCATAATAGGTGTATGTCCCAATGACGAGCGTCCCAGAGATTTCAGCCTTTGTATAAAGAAGGGTTTTCAGATTTGTATTGTAATGGGCAATGTGGGTCTTTCCGTCATTTAAGGCTATTGAGGAGTAATATCCACCTGTAGTTGTGCCAAGAGACTTAACATACCAGGTTGAATCTGTACCTCGGAAGCAGTGCTTTAGCCTTCCATGGGTGAGATTTGTATAGGAGATCTGGGGCTTACCTTCTGAATCGACAGCAATAGAGCTGTAAGCGCCAACATCTCCTTCTGTGTCAATAGCCTGGATCTGCCAAGAGCAAAAACCCAAGCAGGGTATAAAAAGAAGCCATAAGAACTTTCCCATCCTATATAGTTTATCGGCATTTTATGGAATTTACTTTAAGGTTTTTTTCTTATTCTAGAAGATAGTAATACTCCCCAATTCTTCCATTTTTCCATAAACAAAAATTTCCTTAAAGGTTTTTTGTAAAAATGCCGATTTCTAAGAAAGAAGGAGGGGAACCTTGTGAAAAGGTACCTCTCTATTTTTTTGCAAAAAAAGAGGAGAAAAAAAAGAAAGGCTGGCAACCTGGTATCTTCCTTTTCTTCCTCTATTTATATATCGGCATTTTAGAAGAAAAACTTAAATCTTAAAATGGAGGTGCAAAAATGAGTAATGTTAACATAGCAGGGGGTGTTCAAACCTTATCAAATGGGACAAATGGAACAAGTGGAACAAATGGAAAGGGAAAAGACTTCATCAAGCTCTTCAACCAAGCCTTAGGAAAAACCTCAAATGATCCAGGCTGGGAAGATAGGGTAGAGCAGGAGATAATCCCAAACACAGGCTACAAGAACTGGGATAAAGACAGCAATGGCCAGATCAATGTAGAGGATTTGAAACTCATCTCTCCTGATAAGGCCACGAATCTTTCTAAGGTAAATCAGTCTATGGGTAAGAAAGCAGGGGATCCTGGCTGGGAGGATAGGACAGAATGGGTTCGTAGATGGGGAAGAGGGCGATATTATTGGACTCGTCAGGTTATACCAGGATATAACCGGGCTGATTTTGACCATAATAAAAGGGTAGAGAGGGAAGACCTCTTTGCCATCCTGAAGGATACAAAAGATCTCTCTTTTCTAAAAGAGGCTTATGGAAAAGCTAAAGGAGACGCAGGCTGGGAGGATAAGACCAGGGATATATTTATTCAAGGCCACAAGAACCTCGACTTAAATGTTGACAACAAGATAGACCAGATAGACCTTCAGATCCTCTTTGCTGCAAAGTATGAAGACGGCACCCTCATAAGAAACAATGACAAAATCTATGCCATGATTGCCGGTGGAAAGAGGCTCATTCCAGATGAGAAGACATTCGGCATTATGGGATTTGATCACAAAGATGAGATCACCATCTCAGAAGAAGAGTTTGCCCTCATTTCAGACCTTGGTGAATTGCCTAAGATCAAATATGGTGATGGAAGCATAATCAAAGAGTCAGATGATAAGCTCTATCTGATGAATCAGGGGATGAAGATAGAGATACCAGACAAGACTACTTATGAGGCCTTGGGTCTCAATGTTTCTGACCACACTTTTACCATTAGGGCAAAAGGAAGAGCAGATGATGGTGTGTTTCCTATTATACAACTTAGAATAGACGGTCAGGTTATTAAAGAATGGTTTGTCACCAATGAGTATGGTCCCTCAACGCTATAATAAATTCCATAGCAAAAGCCAGAGAAAATTCCATAGCT
>JASEHO010000149.1 GCA_030018505.1 bacterium | reverse complement strand
CAGTCTTTCTTCCTCCTACTCCAATGGCTGAAAAGCTCTGGTCTTTCCTCAAGGTAAACTTAAGATGCTCACACCTCTTCTTTCCAATTCCAACAGGACATATAGTCTTGCACATCTCTTTGGTTACATCTTTGTATGAACCGCCAATCTTTTTGCAAATAAAGTTACCCTCTTCTGCTGTATCAAAAAATTCGCATTCCTCTATCATTATTCTCACCTCATATACTAAAGAAAGGTTTATAGTTTTAGTGTAAAAGCTTATACAAGATACTATAACTATTAACTATAACACTATACACTCTCCAGATACCTTGCCGCACACCCTCTGGCCAGTTCCCGTATCTGGGCAATATAATCTGTCCTCTCTCCTACACTTATAGACTTCAGGCTATCAAGCAGGTTGAATGTATGCGAGCATTTTAGGATGTAATCATAAGCAGGAAGGAAAAGGGAAAGACTCAAAAGCCTTTTTGCCTCCCTTTGATAAATGAAGAATAACTCTCTCTGGGTCTTTGGATCTGCGCTCTTAAAATTGAAGGTAGAAAACTGTTTTTCATCCTCAAGATGGAGATCACCATATTTTATCTCATTATTCCATGTAATATCAAATACACTCTTCTTTCCTTGAAGATACATCGCAATCCTTTCCAGACCATAAGTGAGCTCACAACTTATAGGCGAAAGCTTCAATGACCCCATCTGCTGAAAGTAGGTGAACTGGGTTATCTCCATACCATCAAGCCAAACCTCCCAACCCAAACCACTTGCACCAAGCGTTGGCGATTCCCAATCATCCTCAACAAACCTTATATCGTGCTTTGATAGGTCTATTCCAATAGCGGTTAAGCTCTTGAGATAGACATCCTGAATATCATCTGGGGATGGCTTAATTATCACCTGAAACTGGTAGTAGTGCTGAAGCCTGTTTGGGTTCTCTCCATACCTTCCATCTCCCGGTCTTCTTGATGGTTCAACATAGGCAACCTTCCATGGGTTTTTCCCAAAAACCTTGAAGAATGTGGCTGGATTAAATGTGCCTGCGCCTACCTCTGTATCGTATCCCTGCCAGATAATGCACCCATAATCTGCCCAGTATTTGTAGAGACTAAGAATTATCTCTTGAAAGCTCATCTCGTTATTTCAAATCTTTCAAACTGATGGGTTGGCTCTCCATATTCTAACTCAATATCCCTCACGATAGCAAAAGGGGGTCCCTTTCTACACCACTTTAGAAATTTTTCTATTTCCTTCCTTTCTCCCTCACAATAAATCTCGACCTTTCCATCTCTAATATTTTTTACCCAACCAACAAGACCCAGTGAACCTGCCATATCTTGTGTATAAGCTCTAAAGAAGACCCCCTGAACTCTACCAGAGACTAAGATATGGCACGATACCTCTTCAGACATCTTCAACCCGATTTATCTCAGGAATTTCAGATTTTAAGGCTTGCTCAACAAACCCTTTTAAGGTTGCCCTTGCACCCGGGCATCCACCACAGGCACCTTTAAGCTTTACCTTGACCACATTATCCTCTGTAATCCTAATCAACTCACACCCTCCACCGTGCGTAGCCAACATTGGGTTCACATCCCTTTCCAATACCTCTTTTACTCTTTCTTTCATAATCTAAATTTTACAAGGAAGACTCTTTGACTGTCAAGGACTGACTGCGGAAAAGCTGAACGCTTTTATATTATCTTTCCTAAAAACCTTTCCAGGACAGTATCCTCATTCTCTATGGAGGAGACAACAACAACATCATCGCCCTCAGCAAACTTAATCTTTCCGCTGGGAACAAGGAGATCTTCTCCACGCAGGATTGCCGCTACGACACAGTTTGATGGTAGGTTTGTTTCGCTTAACATTTTTCCTATCACTGGGGATTCAGAGGTAAGGTCAACTCGGATAAGGGATATTTTTCCCTTTCGTAAGGTCATCAGGTCTGTAAAATCTTCTAAGGATGCCTCTTCTTCAATAATGTTGGTAATGATGGAGGTAGAGTTCACTGGAACATCAACGCCCAATTCTCCAAATATATGTTCATTATCAGGGTCATTTACCCGGGCTACAGTTCTTGGAATGTTAAACCTTTCCTTTGCCAATTGACAGATGACTAAGTTATCCTCATCAAAGCCTGTAACTGCTGCAATCACATCCGCCCTTTCTGCCCCAGCATCCTTTAGGTTTTTTGATTCACAGCCATCCCCGCGAATGACTAATATGTCTGCTTGTTCTTCTGCTATTTCATTACAGATAGGCTTATTCTTCTCAATAATGGCTATTTTATGGTCATCCTTCTTGAGCATCTTGGCCAAATGATAGCCCACCTTTCCTCCGCCAACAATAATGATATACATCTTAAAAACTAAAAGTGAAAAACTAAGAATTAAAAACAAACAACTTTTCACTTTTAACTATTCACTTTTAACTATTTACTATTCCATCTCCCTCTTGTTTATGGCAATTAGTACTGAACCTTTCTTTGGAATCATCTCTTTTGTTGGGACGAATATCCCTTCTTCGGAGATTACGGCAAAGACCTTGGTCTTTCTCTTCTTCTCTATCTTTTCGATAAAATCGCCATCCATTTCATCATTTATATCTATCTCAATAACCTCTGCTTTCCCACCTGCCACACGGTGGATAGGATGGGGACTGGTAAGATGTTCTTTTATCAGGCGAGCAACAAGGGAGGTTCCGCCAATCACATCAAGCCCAAGCTCATCATAAGTCTCTTCTTTCTTTGGGTCGTATATTCTGGCAATAACCCTCTTGACACCAAACACCTTTTTGGCTACCTGGGCAGAGACGATATTCACATTATCTTTATCTGTAACACAAGCAACAGCATCTGCCTTTTCAATCCCAGCCTCTTTTAAGGTCCCTTCATCAAAACCTGAACCATGGATAGTCATTCCATTAAACCCTTCCTCTAACTGAACAAAAGCAGTGCCATTCTTATCAATCACCACTACATTATGACCCTCAGAAGATAAAACTTGAGAAAGCTCAGCCCCTACCCTGCCACAACCAATTACTATAATATACATCTTAAGTAAGTGTTTAGCTTATTATTTGCTTTGTAACACTTTACTCATCTGAAGTAACCGAGTAAAGTTCAATGTAAAATGTAA
>JASEHO010000148.1:217-3278 GCA_030018505.1 bacterium | reverse complement strand
AATGAATTCCATTTACATGGTTGTTGTTTCACTTCAGATGGGTAAATAGTTACGTTAAAAGAGGTTGTAGGTTAAAAACTTTAGGATGTTATTTAACCTTTTAACTTTTTAACATCCTAAACTCAATAACAGACTTTCATTCTTGAACTTGAAGATATTAAAGATACTTGTGATTGGGCTTTGGGCAGTAATATTTGGGACATACCTAAAGAAGGAAGGACTTATCCCATTCCTTTCATCTAAACCTCTCACCTATTATGACCTTCTGGGAAAGCAATCGGAGAAAGATGAGTATCTGGGGATATATTTTGAAGATAAAAAGATAGGCTTTTCTAAAACATCTATGGGGCCTTTTTCTTTAAGTGAAGGCAAGGTAGGATTTCAGATAACAAATAAGACAGAGATGATTCTCGGCCTACTTGGCACACCCTCTAAGGTAACAATTGATGGTGAGTTGAACATAGATGAAGAATACAGGCTTTCCTCCTTTGCCTACACTATTTCATCCGCACCCTACAAGCTCTCAGCCAAAGGCATAAGGAGAGGAAAACAGATTGAAATAACCCTGTGTTCTGGAGAGAAAGAGATAAGCAAACGGCTTTTGGCAGAGAAGGATTTTTTCTTCGGCTCTGAGCTTCTTCCCCTTTCTATCTTTCCAAACTTAAGGTCGCAAAAAGAGTACACCATTGATGCCATAGACCCATTCGGAATTATGGGAGAAGAAAAGATAAAGATAAAGGTCTGTGGCAAGACAACAGTTGAGTATGATAAAGAGCTTTGTGAGGCAGTGAGGATAGAGGTAACCTATCAGCAACTTCAGACAACAATCTATGCCAAGCCTGATGGGACAATTTTACGGGCTGAGCTTCCTTATGGCATAACAGCCAAAAAAGAGGAGCAGAAAAGAGCAAAACCTATCTCTTCAAATGTTACACTTCCAAATATTGCTTCTACTTCCTCAAATATCACTATTGCCAACCCAGGGGAGGCCTCTTACCTTTCTGCAAAACTTACCCTTTCCAAACCTTCTGACCTTTGCCTTTCCTCACCAAGACAAAAGTTTGAGAATGGTCTGCTTGAAATAAAGCCTGTATTCCTTCCCAAAGAGGCTAAGGTTTTTCCTATGAAAGGTATGGACGGTCTATCTGAGACAACACTTGTCCAGTCAAAGAATCCTATGATAATCAATTTAGCTAAGGAGATTATAGGCACAGAGACTGATAGCTTGAAGGCAGCAGTGGAAATTATGGATTGGGTCTATGAGAATATAAAGAAGAGACCGAGCTTTGGAGTTCCATCTGCCCTTGAAGTTGCCCAATATCGAACAGGCGACTGTAATGAACATACAACCCTTTTTGTTGGCCTTTGTAGGAGCTTAGGCATTCCTGCCAAAATGATTGTAGGTCTGACATACTATGAGAAGAGATTCTATTATCACGCCTGGGCACAAGTCTATTGTGGAGAATGGATAGACATTGACCCAACCCTTGGTCAAATCCCGGTAGATGCCACACACATCCAACTTATAGAGGGTGATATTGATAAGCAGGCAAAGGTTTTAGGGCTTTTGCAGGAACTTTCGATAGAGGTATTGGAGGTAAGGTATAATTAACCGTCCTTAATTATGATGAAACTGATAAGACCAGGTATTTTAGATATAACTTCATATAATGCCAAGCCTATCCCTTGCAGGGTAAAACTGGATATTATGGAGAGCCCTTATGATTTGCCGCAGGGAATAAAATCCAAAATAAAAGATGCTTGCGAGCGGATAAGATTTAATCTATATCCTGATCCAGAGGCCATTGCTCTAAAAAAGGCATTGGCAGATTATACAGGCGTTTCTTCGGAGATGATTCTCGTTGGAAATGGCTCAGATGAGCTTATCCTTTATCTTTTGCTTTGCTTTGGAGGGGATGGGAGAAGAGCGATATTCCCGGAACCAACATTCTCTATGTACTCTACCTTAGCCAGGATAACCTCAACAGAAAGTTGCTCAGTTCCCCTGCGAAAAGGATTTGAATTGGATACTTCCGAGATAATAACTGAGGCAAATAAGAAGCCTTCTGTTATCTTCATTGCTTACCCCAATAACCCAACAGGAGACTGTTTCCAAAGAAAGAAGGTTTTGCGAATAATCAGAGAGACAGGGGCTTTGGTGGTGATAGATGAAGCCTACTATGAGTTTTCAAGGAAAAGTTTTGTCAAAGACCTTTCTTGCTACAAAAATCTTGTAATCCTCCGAACATTTTCCAAGGGTTTTGGCTTAGCAGGCCTCAGATGTGGGTATCTTGTCGCCAACCATGAGGTAATATCCTGGCTCAATAAGGTGAGGCTTCCATACAACCTGAACAGCCTATCTCAGGAGATTGCGGGGATTCTCCTTGCTGAAAAGAGATGGATGAAAAAGATTACAGGTGAAATCATCAAGCAGAGGGATTGGCTATATAATGAACTTTTGAAGATAAAAGGCATTAAACCATATCCCTCAAAGACGAATTTTATCTACTTTGAGACAGATAATCCAGATAATGTCTATGTAAGATTGCTTTCCGATGGTATCCTGATTAAACAGATAGCTTCAGGTCTAAGGGTTACAATCGGAAAATCTGAGGAGAATCAAGAATTTTTGGATAGGCTAAATGAAATTTTATAACGGCGAAGAATTTTTATTGATTACCGATTACCGATTACCCCGTGGTGTAAAGAAATCGTTTAAAAACGCACCGATTGTTTCGAGGGGAAGAATTTTATCCACTTTGGTAGCGGCAATGGCGGCTTTGGGCATACTGCTTGACATGGCTGTCGTTGGGTCTTGAACAATTGCCAGACCGCCTACTTTTTTGATAGCCGCAAGCCCAGATGCCCCATCTTTCATAGTTCCGGTTAATATTACGCCGATAACCCCATTATCATAAACTTCTGCCGCAGATTCAAACAGGAGATCAATAGACGGTCTGGCATATCTCACCGGCTCTGTTGTGGAAAGGGTACTATTTCTCTTGATACCAGCCTGGGACTCTTTTTCGCAAAGATAAACCCAAGGGCATCAGCCCCAGCC
>JASEHO010000148.1:0-207 GCA_030018505.1 bacterium | reverse complement strand
ACCGGCTCTGCTACGGAAAGGGCGAAGTAAGGCGGATGAAGAGAGGATGGAGCCTCAATCAGCAGATGATAGCCGGCCGGGGCAAGAAAGACAAACCCGGGCAGGATAGGTTGTTTATCCTCTACCTCTACTACACTTAAGCCGGAAACCTGCTGTAAAAGTGAACTAAACCCATCATCCGAATTTCTCTCCCGATGGGCAACTATG